>CAZRTU010000076.1:4579-7553 GCA_964603075.1 uncultured bacterium | reverse complement strand
GATAAGATGACACTCTTAGCATATGTGCGGAATTATCACCCATCGTCAAATCTATTCTCTCAGTCTAGTCTTTGCAAGCTTGAAATTATGGACAAGGGGTCTTCTGGCAGGACAGATATATTCACAGCTGCCACATTCTATGCAATCCAATACACCGAGTTCTTTCGCTTCATTATAGGCTCCACTCTCTATATGTGATAGGATCCTGGTTGGTAAAAGCCGCATCGGACATACTTCAACACACCTACCACATTTTATGCATGCCGTTTTAATTAAAGGACTCCTCTCTTTCCTGAAAGCAAGTACACCCGTAGTTCCCTTTACCACCGGTACTTCGTCAGTAAATTGCGTTATACCCATCATGGGACCTCCGGATATGAGCTTATAAGGTTCACCGAGATAACCCCCTGATTTTTCTATCAGTTCCTTAAAAGGCGTACCTACCCTAACCTTGAAGTTGGACGGCTTTTTGACAGCACCCGTAACTGTAACAACTCGCTCAATAAGGGGCTTACCATATCTCACTGCCTCATATACAGCAAGTGCAGTACCTACATTCTGGACACATATCCCAACATCCACAGGTAATCCTCCCGTGGGAACCTCTTTGCCGGAAAATGCCCATATAAGTTGCTTTTCGGCACCCTCAGGATATTTGGTTATCAGTACCGCAAGCTCAAAATCATACTTACCTGATAGCTTGCCGATCTTCTGTATAGCATCGGGCTTATTCTCTTCAATGGCGATCACACATCTCTTGGCTCCTATTGCCTTTGCTATTATTCTTCCTCCCTGGAGTATCTCATCAGGCCTCTCTACCATGAGGCGGTGATCGCAGGTCAGAAAAGGTTCACACTCTGAACCGTTTAGAACCAGAGTCTCATAGGATTTGCCTTTTGGGGGAGACATCTTGACATGCGTTGGGAAGGCTGCTCCACCAAGCCCGACTATACCCGCTTCCTTTACGATGTCTATTATATCACTGCTGGAGAGAGATTCAATATCTCTATCTGAGAGTTTCTCCCACTCCTCTTGACCATTGTTGACAATAAAAACGGATAGCACCTCTCCACCTGCTGGGTGAGGATGATTATCTATCTTCTTTACCTTGCCCGATACAGGGGAGTGGGTGTTGGAGGAGATGAAGCCTGTGGATTCACCTATCTTGGTTCCCACTTTGATCTCATCTCCCTTCTCAACTAATGGTCTTGAGGGTGAACCGGTGTGCTGAGAAAGGGGGACAATGACCTCTTCAGGGGGTTTAATCTCGACAATCTTTCTATTCTCTGTAATCGTCTTGTTCTCTTTGGGATGAATGCCACCCTGGAAAGTATATCTTCTCATAGAGAGCGATTATACCATAAAAACTAATCCATGTCAAGAAAAAAAACTTAAACGATCTCCCTATCTTACAGAGAAATAGCTTTAAAAATGATATAAACGAAAGAGCCCAGATTCATCTCTAATCCTCGGTCTTCAGTTTAAATATAATATTTTCGATCTTTCCCCCTTTGAGCTCTCTATTCAATTTTTTGAGAATCCTTGACTTTAGAAAAGTCAATTGTTGTATCCATACAGGATCATCAACATCGACCCACATCCTCTTACCCCTTACATACCTTGGCTTTGTGTGTTTTTTTATATCATTCCCAACCACCTTATCCCAGATAAAAATTGCTTTCTGGCGGTCAATTCCTTTCTTCAAGCCTAAAGAGGAGAGTACAGTGGGAAGAAGATTTTTTATCAAAATCGGGTTAGGCATACTGAATATTTTTAATTAATGAACCCCAACATCCGCCTTGCCACCTCAAAATAGACCAAAAGAGAGATAACGTCCATGACAGTAGTCAAGAATGGACCCGACATCAAAGCAGGATCCAGATTCAACTTTCTGAAAAAAAGTGGCAGGAACCCACCCAGTGCAGTAGCTACAGCTACAGATATAATCATGGTGGTGCCTACTATGAATCCTACGAGTGGTCCCCCTCCTGTCAGCAGTGCCCTAACTGCTGTAAGAAAGCCCAGACCTACACCCACCAAGGCACCCGTAATAAATTCTCTACCAACAACCCTCCATATGTCTGATATGTTTATGTCTCCCACCGCTATACCTCTTATTACAACTGCAGCAGCCTGTGTGCCGGCATTACCCCCAGTACCCATCAAAACAGGTATAAAACTTGCAAGTATGAGCATCAGTTGAAGGGTGGTTTGGTAATGCTCAATTACAAAACCCGACAAAAATCCGGCGAAAACAAGTATTAGAAGCCAGGCTACTCTCCTTCTCGCAGTACCAAAGATACCGGCTGAAAAGTAGCTATCAGGAGGATTACCTGCGGCTCCAAAGTGATACATATCCTCTGTATCCTCCTCTTCTATCACATCTATCACGTCATCGACAGTAATAATTCCTTTTATGACGCCTCTCTTATCAACAACGGGCATCGTCGCAACATCGTATTTTGAAAAGAGCATGGCAACCTTCTCCTGATTGTCATCAATCCTCGTCTTGATGATGTTTCCCTTCATTATCTTCTCAATCGACTCATCAGGTTTGTGCATAACCAGATCTCTCACGGTCATGACTCCAACGGGTCTGTCATATCTATTCAGAACATAGATATCATATACAAATTCAACATCTTTTGCCGTCTTTCTAATCATCTCCATGGCGTCTGCGACATTCATCCAGCTGTATACTTCTACATAGTCAGTGGTCATAAGTCCACCAGCTGTATCTGAGGGATAGGATAAGAGCTCCTTCACGTCCTTCGCCTCTTCCATCTCCATTATCGAGAGATAGTATTTCTGATGCTTTTCACCCAGCTTTTCGAACAGATCAGCCCTCTCGTCAGACGCCATACGATTGAGTATGGCTATCTTCTTATCCCTGTCCAATATCTCCAGTAGTTCATTCTCTTTGTCAGCTTCGAGCTGCTCGAAAACATCTATGGCAAATTCATCTGTAAGGAGA
>CAZRTU010000076.1:0-4569 GCA_964603075.1 uncultured bacterium | reverse complement strand
AGCTCGGCTATGTCCTGTGGACTAGCCTCAGTAAGGACTTCCAAAAGGTCCTTATCCGCCTTCTCTTCTATAAGGTCTCTTATTTCTGGTAGAAGTATGGGCATAAAAAGAGATGGGGTCTTATGTGAAAGACCCCATATATAGAAATGTCTCGAGGAGAGGCATTACTATCACAGATACCGTGATATCTTCCTCGATTCTGGACATCTAAATGTTAGCATCCTCTATTATAATTTTGAAAATGCGGGGCCGACCGGACTCGAACCGGCGACCTCTGGCTTGACAGGCCAGCGTTCTAACCAGAACTGAACTACGACCCCTTAATTTAAGGCAGTTAATTATAACATAAATATCAATTTTTGTCAAGAAAATTCTAACAACAACACTATTTTGGACCTTGGTTTAATTGAAGGGATTCTTTCCATTTATTTTTTAACCCCTCATATAATCCCTGTTAACTTATTCTTTTTTTCAACAGGGATCTGAAGAGATTGAAAGAGATTTCTTATTTCAGTTTCTCTGCAACAAACATGAACGAAATTATTACTTTGCTTTTTATCTCGTGCAATTCTCATATAATCCCTGTTAATTTATTCTTTTTTTCAACGCAAGGAAGAGTTAAATTTACTCTGTGGCGCCCCTGCCTGTCTACCGTCTGGTGTGTTCTTCTTACTCTATTTGACACCAACCAAAAATCTATTCTCTCTCACTTGTTATTTCTGCCCCTCAAGAATAAAGCATTGGTTTCCCCTTTTAGGAGTTCGGATATCTCAACCCTAAATCCCGCTTTCTCAACGAGCGCTTCGAGGTGAGTCTTGGAAAAATCCCTAACATAACGGGGAGGTATACCGAATTTCTTGTAAAATCTCCTGTACAACTTGAGCCTTTCGATTGTCTCTATCCCATAAGCGGTGTAGGTAACTATAAGAAGAATGCCTGCTCTCTTCAAGACTCTCGAACTCTCTTTAAGTACCAACAGAGGATTTCTTATAGCGTGTATTGTGTTTGCTATAAATACGGTGTCGAAACTGTCGGGTTTAAAAGGGGTATTTTTGCAGTCAGCCCTCTGGGTTTTTACATTTTTAAAGTCTGCCAATTCTCTTTTGGCGTATTCAAGCATCTCCCAGGATAGGTCTGTCGCAGTTACATGTTCTGCCTCTTGGGCTATTATCTTTGTGTAAAACCCCCTGCCGCAACCGAACTCTACAACATCGCCCAGGTTGGTTTCCTGAGACAATCTTTTCTTGATTGAGCATATAGTATTAATCCCAACCACATATTCTGTATCAATATCGTGTGTCTCTCCATATCTACTCCAGTATTTTTCCTTTTTCTCTGCCAATCTACCACCTATTGCTTAGTTTACAGGCTAAAGAGTAAAGGCAATAATTTAACAGAAACGAACAGGGATGTTCAACAAAAAGCCCCTCTGCAATATTTATCGATTTTATCATAATAAACCTCAATTGTCAAGCCTAAATTTCAGTTTCCTGCCCCATTCTCCTTATCAGAACTAAAAATGAGAAGACTTTCAGGGAAGAATATTTTTTCTTGACTTTTATTCTATTTAGTGCTATAATATGGTGGGCTGTGCTGTGTTCAAGTGTGGATATAATTAAACTCAAACCTCGATATATTTGGCTTTACTTGATTAGCTGTCAAAAATTAAAGGTTATATTATGAAAGGCACGGGTAATGTTTCCAAAAAATCAATGGGTGAGTTTGCCCCTTCTGTGACGCGACCTTTCCTTGAAGGAGTCCTGCGCCACATGGACAGCGGTGTTTTCACTATTGATAAAGAAAAGAGAATCACCTCCTTCAGCAAGTCTGCAATGTGGATGACGGGATTCTGTCTGGACGATGTGATGGGGGAAAAATGTAAAGATGTATTCAGAAGCAATCTATGTGAGACTTCTTGTCCTTTTGAAAGTATCACTAAAAAGGGCAGTTCAACGTACAGGAGCGATAAAGAGATTTTCGGCAAAGACGGTAAGCCAATTCCTGTAAACATCACCGCATTTCCTTTGAATGATAACAATGGAGAAATAGTTGGCATGGTAGAAATGTTTCGCGATATAAGCGAGCTGAAGTCTCTAAGAAACCAGCTTATGCAATCTGATAGGTTCGCAACCTTAGGTCAGATTGCTGCTGGAGTGGCTCATGAAATAAACAATCCATTGCAAGGAATTCTGACCTATATCAAACTGCTTAAAAGAGAAGGGGCAAAAGAAAACCCTTCTGCACAAAAGTCAGATAAATATGTCTCTATCATGGAAAGGGAGACGATAAATATGGGACGGATTGTCAAAAATCTCCTGGACTTCTCCCGACAGAGAGAGCCCGAAGTCCTGCCCCTTAATATCGAGGAAGTAATAGAGCAAAGCCTATTACTCTTAAGAGACCAGTTAAAGCTTGGAAACATAGAAGTAAAGAAAGAGAGCAAGCCTCTCATCCCGAAAATTATGGGCGATTTTGGTCAGTTACAGCAAATCTTTGTCAATATTATATTAAATTCAATACAGGCCATGCCCAAGGGAGGGAAAATAAAAATAAACCTCTCAGCAGAAGATGGACAAGGGTGCTTTGTCAGGGTGAGCGTCTCAGATACGGGATGCGGTATTCCAAAAGAAAACTTTCCCAAACTTTTTGAGCCCCTCTTTACAACCAAGGGTCCCAAAGAGGGTTTAGGACTTGGACTTGGACTTGCCATTGTCAAGAGGATTGTAAAGGACCACCACGGAAGCATAGATCTGAAGAGTACAGTTGGGAAAGGAACTACATTCAGTATCAAATTTCCTGTTAAATGAGCTCGTGGACTGTATTTATTTATTACCAATTGGTAATATTACCGAGGAAACGCTCTGCTTTCTACAGAATAAAATAGAAACACGATTAGGCTTTTCATCTGAAATATTAGAAGAAATAGACATACCCGAACAGGCATTTGATTTGACACGAAGCCAGTATTCTTCTACGCAGATTTTGCGGACCATATTGGAATTTACTCCAGAGAATGCCTTAAAAATAATAGGCCTAACATCGGTTGATCTGTATATTCCTGTTTTAACCTTTGTCTTCGGGCAAGCTCAACTTAATGGTAGAGCAGCAGTCGTCTCAACACACCGCTTGCGACAAGAATATTATGGACTTCCTCCAAACAAAAGAATACTACTCCAAAGATCAGGGAAGGAGGTTATCCATGAATTGGGGCACACATTTGGGCTGGTTCACTGCTTGGATATAAGGTGCGTTATGCACTTTTCCAATAACATAAGGGAGATAGATATCAAGGAAGATAAGTTTTGTGAAAGTTGCTTAAAAATTTTATCAAGTAAACTATGAAAGAAAACCCTCGAATATTGGTAGCAGATGACGAACTGATTATTAGAGAATCATTATCTGATTGGTTATCGGAAAGCGGTTATGAAGTACTGGCAGTAGAAAATGGCTTCGAAGCACTCAATGAAATAAAGGAGAAAAGATGGGACTTGCTTCTTGTAGATTTGAAGATGCAAGGAATGGACGGAATAGATGTAATGCGAGAGGCAAAAAAGATATCCAGCGAGTTACCAGTAGTTATAATTACAGCCTACCCAACAGTTGACAGTGCTGTCCAGGCGATGAAAGAAGGGGCTTATGACTACGTTGTTAAACCTATTAATCCCGACGAAATAGACCTTATCATAAGAAATATAATAGCCCATCAAAATCTTGTTAAAGAAAATATATACTTGCGTCAGGAGTTAAAACGTAGGTATCAATTCAAAGACATTATTGGCAAGGGTCGCAAGATGCAGGAACTCCTCGTGCTTGTAAAGACCGTAGCAAAAAGCAACTCCACAGTCCTAATCCAGGGAGAAAGTGGCACTGGCAAAGAACTCATTGCCCGTGCAATTCACTCAACCAGCGAGAGGAACAAAGGTCCTTTTGTTGCCGTGAGCTGTGCTGCTCTACCTGAAACTCTGTTAGAATCTGAACTTTTTGGACACGAAAGGGGTGCCTTCACGGGTGCAGTATCCTTGAGAAAAGGCAAGTTTGAACTATCTGATACAGGCACATTATTCTTGGACGAAGTGGGTGACATGAGTCAAAAGACGCAGGCAGACCTACTTCGGGTCCTGGAAGAAAGAGAATTCAGAAGGATAGGAGGTTCCAAACTCATCAAGGTAGACGTTCGAGTCATCTCAGCCACAAATAAGGAACTGGAGGAGTTAGTGAAAGAAGAGAAATTCAGAGAGGATTTATACTATCGGCTAAACGTCGTGTGTATACAGGTACCACCGCTGAGAGAAAGGAAGGAAGACATTCCTCTGCTTACAGAACACTTCTTAACAAAATACTCGATTGAAAACAAAAAGAGTATAAAATTTGTCGATGGAGAAGCCCTGGATCTATTAATGAAATATAACTGGCCTGGTAATGTAAGAGAACTTGAGAATACAATAGAGAGGGCTGTGGTAGTGACAAAAAAAGACTTTATTGGACCCAATGAATTACCACCATCTGTAAAGGAAAAACCAAAACAAACCCTGAGCCCCGTGGTGGTAGATCATAATCTACCACTACAAG
>CAZRTU010000075.1:0-7578 GCA_964603075.1 uncultured bacterium | reverse complement strand
GTTCTATCTCTCTTCCCTCTTCTCCCTTCCCTTTTCTCGAAGTGACCTGGGACGGAAGAGATTTTATGGGGAATCTTGTGCCCAGTGGCGTATATTTTGTAAGTCTAAGTCTGGGTGGTCGGAAGAGGTTAGCTTCGAAAATAATTAAGGTATCAGAGATTAATTGAAGGCCTAAATTAGACCTATATCTTATTCACAATCTTGATAGTATATAATTTGATCCCCGATCTTTTATATTTACCAGATTTAAAATTCGCTGTTTACGTGACGTAGTTTTGAGATAGTAGCCGCAGGCTTTATGCCTGCGAATAAGCTTTATTGCAAGGCTGAAGCCTTGCCCTACGGTTTATTGATATGTAGGGCGAACCCTGCCTGACGCCTGCCTGCCGGTAGGCAGGGTAGTCAGGCTTCAGGTTTGCTTTATTGACTTTAAAAGGATAGCACCATGAAATACTTCACACTGATTTTGGCTGGACTCTTAGCATGCACACTCTATTCGATGCCCCTCCATCCTGATCTCAAAAGTGATTTGATGGAAGAGGGCAGGTTCGATGAGGTCATAAGTGCTTACAAGGATGCGACTATCAGGGGAGTTAATCAAGTAAATCCAAATCCTCCAAGATGGGATTTCAAAAGAGGAAAGGTAAACCAGCCCGTGCTGGTTATACTCGCTGATTTCTGGGATAATACTGCAGATACATTTAACTACTCACAGTCACATTACGAGGATATGCTCTTCTCATCAGATTCTTATCCCACAGGGAGTATGAGAGATTATTATCTTGAGAATTCATACGGACAACTGGATGTTACGGGAACGGTATCTATCTGGTTACGTATGCCTCATCCTTACTCCTACTACGTAAGCGGACAGTATGGTTTTGGCACATATCCTAATAATGTACAGGGTCTTGTGGAAGATGCGGTATTGGAGGCTGACTCATCCATCGATTTTTCCGTTTTCGATACGGACGATGATGGTTTTGTTGACGCCCTTGCCGTAGTACACGCAGGACCGGGAGCGGAGGCAACCGGAAATTATAATGATATATGGTCTCATATGTGGGTAACCCATTCCCCGATACTCGTTGATGGGGTATGGGTCTTTGCATACTCTATGGACCCTGAGAATGGTGAGATAGGTGTCTTTGGACACGAACTCGGGCATGTCTTTGGTCTTCCAGACCTGTACGATACAGACGGTTCCTCTGAGGGGCTCGGAAACTGGTCTATGATGGCAGGTGGTTCTTGGGGCGGAGGTGGAGCCAAACCCTCCCATTTTGACCCATGGTGTAAGAAAGAATTGGGGTTTATAACTCCCTATGTGGTGACCACATTTCTTCCTGAAGAGGAGATACCGGCTGTGGAATTCACGCCATCGGTGTACAAACTCTGGACAGATGGACTCTGTTCAGATGAGTATTTTTTCGTTGAGAATCGACAGAAGATAGGTTTTGATTTTTACCTTCCAGGGGGCGGAATTCTCATATACCATATAGATGAGAACCAGCCAAATAACGATAATGAATTTCACTACAAGGTTGCCTTAGAACAGGCAGACGGGATGTTCAATCTGGAGTATAACCAGAATCGTGGGGATGCAGGAGACCCATTTCCTGGTTTTATAGATAACCGCCTCTTTGATGGCTTCACCATACCAGGTTCTGGCGGCTACGATGGAGAGGGGACGTTTGTTTCTGTCTCCGAGATATCAGATTCCGATTCTCTGATGACGGCTACTCTTGCAGTTATACTCTTCAGACCCAAGCTCTTTTTGGTGGATTACCTGGTGGATGACACCCATGGGTGTGGAAATGGCGATGGAAGACCTGATCCTGGAGAGGATGTTTCACTGTTTTTTGATGTTGGAAATCTCGGGCTTGATGCTGATAGTGTTTATGGTCTACTCTCTACATCCAGTCCTTATATAGATATCACAATTGACTCTGTTGGTTTTCCTGATTTGCCCACAGGAGACACGTTATCCGGTTATCCGTTTGGATTTTCAGTCTTGCCCGAGAGTGAGAATCATATATCGGACTTCTTCCTGGAGCTGCATGCGCAGAATGGCTATCTGAAAGCAGATACTCTTCAACTGATGATAGGCAGACCTCCGATTTTGATAGTCGATGATGATAATGGAGAAGACTACGAAGCATTTTATGGGTTGACACTCGATTCACTCTCAATACTCTATGATGTGTGTGATTTATCGAAGGACGGAGAGACAGATTACGAGATCTATCCCATCATTATATGGTTTACGGGGGACGATTCTATAAACACCATTGATTTGTGTGATATACAGGATATTACAGATTACCTGAACAGTGGAGGAAATCTACTCCTCAGTGGACAGGGTATAGGTGATGATATAGGCTCGACAGATTTTTATGCAGATTATCTGAGGGCATCTTATAATGGGGATATGCCCGGAGCCTACATTGTGGAGGGAACATCGGGTGATGTGATAGGTGATAGCCTCTCCCTGCTACTGGCGGGAGGAGATGGCGCGGGAAATCAGATCTCTCCGGATAAGGTATCCCCACTATTTGATGCATATACCTGTTTCTCTTACCCAGAAGGTTCATCCTCGGGTATCAGGTTTGATTCAGGAGTTTATAGATTGGTTTATCTTGGGTTTGGATTTGAGGCTGTAAACAATAATCACATACTCTATTCTGATAGAGAAGAGGTGCTTGGTAGGATTTTATCATGGTTCGGCTATAATGTGGGTATAGAGGAGGAGACAGACCTACAATTTACGATATACGATCTTCAATTGGAGATATATCCGAATCCATTCAGCACAAGAACGACGAAAGACATAAGACATAAGACCACAGACCAAAATCAAAGGTCTTCAGTCTCTGGTCTTCAGTCTTCAGTCTGTATTTTCGACCTCACCGGGCGCCTTGTCCGTTCTATCTCTCTTCCCTCTTCTCCCTTCCCTTTTCTCGAAGTGACCTGGGACGGCAGAGACATTACGGGGAATATTGTGCCCAGCGGAGTGTATTTTGTAAGTCTAAGTCCGAGTGGTAGGATTAGGTTAACATCGAAAATAATCAAGGTTTCAGAGAGCAATTAAATCAGTCTTATAATACTAAAGGGCTGTCCCCATGAGAATGGTTCGGGGAATAGCCCCTTTGAATTTGTAGCCCATCCTACCGCAGCTAGATATGACATTTGGTTTAATTTGTAGGGCAAGGCTTCAGCCTTGCAATATAGCAAACCTAAAGGTTTGCCCTACATTCTTTCCATGTAGCTAAGCTGAAGCGTATCTTAACAAATCGTAGGGCAAGTTCCCCAATTCCTCGGAATAGGGAATGGGGAACCAGCCTTGCAATATAGCAAACCTAAAGGTTTGCCCTACATTTAGATTACATATATTACCCCTGTAGTCATATGGTACTATTTCACCATTGTAATCTTGCCTGTTCTCTTCTCGGTACCAGCCTTAATCGTATAGAAATAAACTCCGGATGCCACTCTGGTCATGTTTTCGTCTCTTCCGTCCCACACAAAAGCATGATTGCCAGCAGTTTTCTCGGAGATATCGCTTCTAATAATTCTCCCTGTGATATCGTATATAAAGATTTTTAACTTTGATTTATTGGGTATCGTATAATTGATAATTGTCGTGCCTTTTGCTGGATTGGGTGTAATTTTCACAGCAAAATTCACATCCGTTGGAATCTCTTCAATACCAGTCAGAAGATACCCCGCGATTCTCGATAAGAGTTCTGATAGCGTGTTTGGAGTGCTGCCTTCGATAATACCGCCGAATTCGCCCGAGAAGCCGAATGTCTTACCACCATAAGAATTCTCCCAGTAGTGAGCAACGTAGTGTTGCCCTTGGTCGGTGAAGGCGAGGCTGGCATTGCCTCCTGTACCGAATATATCAGAGTAAAGGGAGGCACCGGTATTGTATGTAAAGCTCATATCCTCGAACATGCTGCCTGGGACACCGTTCATTGCAGAGATAGAACCCGCACCATCTCCAGTTGCATCGGAACCGAAGTACGAATTGAAGTCATACCCACCATGTGAGGGGTCGTAGTACCACACATCTCCACCCTCAAGGTACATATTGCCGCCTGAAGTAAGATAGGATTCCAGTGTCGAAGCCTCTTCACTCCCATCCTCTATAAGATATGCATTGGGATACTGACCGCAGCACACGAATATAGAGGAATAGTTCGAGAGATAAGGCATATATGAGCTGAGATCTGTGGTATAGTCACCGCTGAGTTTTACCTCATCGAAGATTGAATGGATTACAGGTCCACTGGAGTTATCGGGATCAGGGTCCCATATCAGGTAGTCACCTCCGGGCACGCCAGAGTGTATGATAATGTCCATACTGTCGTTTGAGGGAATCTGGTCCTGAGCAAAGTCTACCCACATATAGAGTTGGTATACAGACCCTTGGGGACCTGGTGTCCAGTCATCAAACGTTACAACCTGTTGTCTCTCAGGGTCGAGTAAGGGGATGTTGACAGTGTCTTGGTAAACTATCGAGCTATTTTCGTCAATTCTACACACCACATCGAATGCAATTGCTGCTGAGTCTCCAAAGTTCTCGACGGTTGCCTCTGGTGCGACAGGTACTCCGGGATCTGTAAAATCGTCCGGTGAATCAATGGAGACAAGACCCACATCATAGTGAATAACCGGGCTGACGAATGCCTTTATCATCATCTCTCGTCCATCGAGACTCCAGCTCCCACCCCCATATGCCCAGGATTCTCCTGCAAATGGTGCCGTCTCGTCTTCAGATAGCCCAGGGCAGTTGGGATTATTACCGGATTGTATATAGGTAGCGTAAAACGTTCCGTCCTCTATGATTATATCGCCTGGAACAGGGATGTAATTATATGTACCTCTGGTAATGGTAATAACACCTGAGTTATAGAGTTCAGTACCTGGGTTGCCGTTAGGACCATCGTCGTCGTATATTGCTGCTATCATCTGATCTCCACCAGGCGAAGGCCAATCGGGACCCCATATATGGAATCCAAGTGACTCAATCCTTGCGGGATAGAAGGCAGCATCGTACCTCTGAGCCCAACCATTGTTTCCAGAGTAGTAAGCCCATGCGTTGTCGGCAATCCCATCATCGTATGATAACCAGTCAGGAGGGGTGAGAACATGTAATTCAAATTCCATTTCGTCATTGCCCGGGAGCATATCGCCGGAGAGTTGTGCCTCGACAGATAGAAGATAATCACCACCGTCGGACAGTGTGAATTGGTCGAATGTTGTATCTATGGTTTCTCCGGGATCGAGAGACGGAATTTGAATTGTGTCTGAATAGTAAACCAGCACTCCTCTCTTGACTGTACAGACTACATCGAAGTCTGTCTCTTGGAGTGTTCCGTTGTTCTCGATTGTGGCAGCGGGAATTGATGAAGAACCCGTGTACATGAAATGCCCTTCGGTGTTTTCCAGTGAGACACAGGCAATATCATGCACGTCGCCTGCATAGCTTACCACTGCCCTTATCATAAGGTCACCGAAGCCTGAAAGTGGATACCATGCTCCGTCAATATAAGCGTTACTCCTATCCCCTCCTTCTGCATCAGTCAGACAGGCAGGACCAGCCGTAGGGTCTTCGTTTACATCGCCACCGGGCGCCCAGAAACCAAGATGAAAGTCTCCTGAGGGTACTTCAGCGGTGATGGCGTTGTAGAGCCAGGCAACGCTCGGTGGATTCTGGAATATCACAGGTCCGCCGATTATGTTCCCAGGCACGCCGCCGTTGTCATCCCAGACCCATAGGGTACAGGGCGTTGTTATACCATTGGTATTATACAGCATTGTAAGGGCACCAACCACACTGCATGCTGAGGCAGGGGTGAATCTTACTGCCCATATGGCACCCGAATCGGAGAAGAATGAGGTAGCAGATCCATCATCGTAGTAAAGTGTGTCAATCACACCCTTTCCCCAATACGAGACGTCGTAGTCATCTGTGTAGGTTACCACGTTACCTTTGAGTATCTCTACCTTGTTAAGATGACCACTCCATGCGTATCCTGCTATAAGCAAACAGACTACCAGTACTACTCCAGCCCTCTTCATGTTACCTCCTGTTTAGATCAAGAATTTTAAAATAGGTAGAACCTTAATCGCTATCCCACAGGTAAATTAAAGAACATCGTAGGGCAGGGCTTGCCCTAAATTCTTTGTCCCCTATTCGCAGGCATAAAGCCTGCGGCTACCATCTAGCAATCCTAAAGCCTGAGTGCCTGGCAACTTAATCACACACCTGTCTGCAAAGAGCCGCAGACAGGTGTGTGATTTTAAGCCTTCGAGCCAGATCAAATTACTACCTTACTACCACGAGTCTCCGTGAAAAGATTCTGTCGCCAAGGTAAAATTTTGCAAAGTAGACGCCCGATGGCACTTTTGAACCATTGTCATCGAGACATTCCCATCCTATGTTATAGGTTCCCTTATCTTTTTTGCCCTCATTGATGGAGTATATTTCTCTTCCTGTAATGTCGTAGACCTTGACACTGACAAGGGATGCTTGTGGCAGCTGGTATTTGAAAATGGTGTAATCTACAACTGGGTTGGGGGTGCAGTGCGCAGCAAAAACCTTCGGAGCACTCTCGGTCTCTTCTATTCCTGTAAAGAAGTAGCTTAGGATTCTATTTAGAACCTCCTGTCTTGTGTTGGGAGATTCTGCGTCATCGAACCCCCCAAGCTCCACCGATAATCCGAATGTCTTTGAGTCAAAGCTGGGATTTGTATAGTACCATCCTATGCTGTCGCCACTGTCATCCACAAAGCCCACAGTGCATCCACAGGACGCGACCTTGTCTGAATATCTCGACTCACCGCTGTAGGTAAAACTCAAACCTCCGAAGAGCGTGCCGTCAATACCCGTGACAGATGAAGCACCGGCTGTGCTTCCGTCGGATATCGCCGTATCTCCAAAGTAGGGATTGAAATCAAATCCTCCGTGTGATGGGTCGTAGTACCAGACATCCCCACCCTCGATATAAAGCTTGCCACCGTTTTCTATGTAATTTGAAAGAGATTCTGCCTGTACGCTTCCATCAGCGATCTGGTAGACGCTGGGATATTGTCCACAGCATACAAAGATACTCGTATACTCTGGTAAATAACCTATTACATCTGTTATATCATGTGCATAGTAACCAGCATAGCCCATCTCATCGAGGATAGAGTCTATTACAGGTCCACTTGAATGATTGGGATCGGGGTCCCATACGAGATAGTCACCACCCGCCACAATAGCCTCACAATATAGTGTATCGTTTGATGAATTCTCGTCTCCAGCCATATAGACCCATGATGTGATTTCGTATCGGGAACCAGGTCCGCTGGCAGTCCACTGTAGAAAGTCGACATCTTCTGTAGAACCAGAGGGAAGATTATCCACGTTAGTCTCCTCCTCGTAGACCGTGGTACCCATAGAATCTATTGAAAGATGGGCAGAGAATGATATGGTTGAGAGACCTGCATTGTGGACTGTTACCTGGGGTGTAACCTGTTCACCAATACCCACCACTCCTCCGGGCGCATTGATCGACAAAAGCTCTGCGT
>CAZRTU010000074.1:6734-7659 GCA_964603075.1 uncultured bacterium | reverse complement strand
AAAAGGGCGATTATCAAAATCGCCGGGATGCATGAAAGTCTTCTCATATGTTAGACACCAATAAATTTTAGCAATAAGCCTGGTTGTCCAGCAGAAACTCGATATCCGGCATAAAACTTAACTCGACTTTCGAGGCGATTTCTGTCTTTATAGAGTTCTTCGCCTCTTTAAGGGCGGTCATCCCTTTTTCCTCGTCGGACAGGAACCTTACAAAGCAAAAAATTTTCCGCCTATCCCTTTTTATCTCCACCCTTGTCACAGTGACAAAACCAATTTCAGGATCCCTTCTTTCTGAAAGGATCCTGGCAATCTCTTCCTTGAACAGCGTCTCTGTTCTCCTGGACTTCCGTTCGCTTAAATCTTGCATTTTATTATCAAATCCCTCTTTTTTTCTCGATCACTTCATATACCTTGATTATATCGCCTTTGTCAAATTCGACATCATCTTTTAGCCCGACTCCACACTCAAAGCCCGCTGCCACCTCATTGACAGGGTCTTTGAGTCTCTTTAAAGAGACTATCTTCCCTTCACTTATTACATTGGAGTCTCTTAATATCTTTGCTGATGCATCCTTAACAATAACACCTTCCCTTACATAACAACCGGCAATTTTTCCAACTCTGGGAATTGTAAATATCTCTCTTATTTCCGCTTCCCCTATCAAATTCTCCTCATATACAGGTTCTAACAAGCCGGTGAGGGCAAGTTTTATGTCTTCGAGTGCCTTGTAGATAACCTCGTAAAGCCTTATTTCTATACCCTCCTTCTTGGCCAATATCTTTACATTACTCGGTGCGCCAACGTGGTATCCCACTATTATTGCACTCGATACCGATGCCAGGAGGACATCCGATTCAGTGATCTCTCCGACACCACTATGAACAACAGTTATATTTACGTCCTCTGTGGATAGTTCTCTAATGT
>CAZRTU010000074.1:1431-6724 GCA_964603075.1 uncultured bacterium | reverse complement strand
AAGGAATCGGATAGAGCCTCTACGGAACCACCGACATCTCCTTTAATTATTACTTTCAGGTCCTTTGTCTCCCCGCTTTGGATCTGGTCCTGTATAGATTGTAGGGTTCTCACCGCTGTTGGGAGTTTTGTCATTTCTTTTTCTGCAAGTTTTCTCTTGCGAGCAATCTCTCTAGACTTCCTGTCGTCTGCCATAACAACGAATCTATCTCCTACTTTCGGAACCTCTTCGAAACCGAGAACCATAATCGGGACTGAGGGGCCAGCACCGGCTACATCCGAGCCAAATTCATCATACATTGCCCTGACTTTACCGTAAGTGGTACCCGCTACGAAGCTGTTTCCCCTTTCCAGGTTGCCGCCGGTGATTAGGACAGTTGCAACAGCTCCTTTGTACCTATCAAGTCTTGCCTCTATCACATATCCTTTTGCCCTTCCCTCTTTTGGGCCCTTGAGCTCTCCCATCTCGGCTATTAGTAGTATTGAATCGAGGAGGTCTTCAACACCTTCTCCCGTCTTAGCAGATACCAGTGCAATGGAGGTGTCACCTCCAAATTCTTCCAGCATAAGGTTGTGTTGCATCAGTTGTTGCTTTACCTTCTCTGGACGTGCGCTCTCAAGGTCGATTTTATTAATAGCAACTAGTATTGGTACCTTGGCATCCTTGGCATGGTCGATTGCTTCAATAGTTTGAGGCATAACCCCATCGTCAGCTGCCACAATCAACAGGATTATATCCGTTACCTGGGCCCCCCTGGCTCTCATGGCAGTAAAAGCCTCATGGCCGGGTGTGTCTAAGAATGTTATGTTCTTTTTTTTATGCTGTACTATTGATGCGCCTATATGTTGTGTTATCCCACCTTTCTCTCCCGCAACCACATTGGTTTTTCTTATGTAATCTAAAAGAGTGGTCTTGCCATGATCCACGTGTCCCATTACGGTTACAACTGATGCCCTTTCCATCTCCTTTTCCTCTTCTTCTGTGACTTCCTCATAATATGAAATTAATTCTGTACTAAAGTCGTACTCTGAGGCTATCATGCTCGCGGTTTCATAATCAAGGCGCTGGTTAATCGTTACCATGAGCCCGAGCTCAAGACATTTACTGATTAGTGATAGGGGAGAGACAGATAGAAGTCTCGCAAGTTCTTCTACGCTTACCAATTCAGGTAATTTAATGAGCTTCTCATCTCGCTTTTTTTCAGGAATCGTTGGCTCGATTTTTTCTTTCCTTTTTGTTGGTTTTGCTTCGCCAGTCTTTATTTTTGCAAGAGTCTCTTTAACCTTCTGCTCAGCCCTTTTCTTCTCTTCGGGTCTCTTGAGCACTTTCTGTTTTCCTACCTTCCTGGCTCTACGAAACCTCTCCTTCTTCAGGTCCTTCTTCTTGATGATCTGTTTATCTTCATCCATCTTCTTCTTCACCCTCTCCAGCATCTCAGGAGTTACCACACTCATATATCCCCTGACCTTGAATCCCTGCTTTCGAAGGAGCTTGGTTAGTGCCTCGCTTGACAGATTCAGGTCTTTTGCAACCTCATATACTCTATGTTGTTCCATATATATTAATCTTTAGGAAAATAATCTCAAGGCTTAGCCTCAGATTGATGTTTGGTTTTTTTAACAACCTCGCTTGAAATTTCACAGGCTTTCTTCGCGAGGCTTTCACCTATTCCTTTTATGGAAAGGAGCCTCGTAATACCACAAAACGCGATATCATAAGCACTGATAAACCCATTATCGAGAAGTTTGGTTCTGAGTCCAGATGGCATTTCCTCGAGTTCGACGAGGGATGCCTTGTTGTATGTGGTTTCAGATATGATGTCAATTTTGTATCCAGTCAATTTTGAAGTAAGATATGCATTCTGTCCGTTCTTTCCAATTGCAATTGGGAGCTCATCATCACTCACTAAAATCTGCAACCTCTTGCTTGTTTCGTCTCTACCCTCTTTTAAAATTTTAACACCCGAAAGGGCTCTGGAGATATAAACCAAGGAATCTTGGCTCCACTGTATAACATCTATCTTTTCCCCGGCGAGCTCTTTTACAACCACCTGTACCCTTGAGCCCTTAACACCAACGCACGCACCAACCGGATCAATCCTGGGATCATTGCTAACTACAGCAACCTTAGCCCTTATACCAGGCATCCTCACTATATTTTTTATTTCTATAATGCCTTCTTTTATCTCAGGGACCTCGGATTCAAATAATCCCCGGAGGAAATTAGGGTGTGTGCGAGACAGGAGGATACCTTCTTTTGGATCAACTGACATTATGTATGCCTTAACCACACTGCCCTGACGGAAATATTCTCCTGGAATCTGTTCTCTCTTAGGCAGGACACCTTCTGCCTTTTCTATTGTGACAAGCAACCTTTTTGACTCAATTCTTCTTATGCTGCCTGTAATAATCTCACCTATCCTCTTTTCAAAGGATGAATATATTGCATCCCTCTCTGCCTCTCTCAATTTCTGGAAAAGCAGTTGTTTTGTCAGCAGGATTGCATTTCTTCCAAATGTTTCGAACTCGACTGGAATGCTTATCTTGTCACCTACCTTTGCAGACTCATCGAATTCTAATGCTTCATTGAGCGAGATCTCCTTTGATGGTAACTCTGGATTTTTGACCACATCCTTTATAACGAACAAAGATATTGAGCCGTTGGATTGGTCGATGTTGACCTCCACCTCGGTTTCTCTGCCGAATGTCTTTCTCGCGATAGTCTTTATGGTTTCCTTGAATAACTCTTCTACCTTGGGGAGGTCTATTTCCCTGTCCTCCGCAAGTTGGTTTAGAAAATGGGATATGTTAAATACAGTCATATAATCAACCTACCTTTTTTTGGTGATTTTTTCATCAGGACTAAGAGTTATGCCCGGAGACGATACCTCAAGTGTATATCTACCTTCAATGGGCTCCTCAATGTCTAATAGATTCGATAACTCTTTTGAAACAAGGGTACAATCTTTGATCGTTACCCCTCCCGGTTTATCTATATAGACTCTCAGGATGCTGTATGAGCTGATGCCTTTGAGTTCGAGTTTTACAAGGTTTATGTTCTTATCCCATAAGATCCTGTTGATCAGATTCTCAATTTTTTCTGTTATATCTTTATTCATTTGGCAACAACGAGGTTTGTATAAAAAACCTGGAGCTCTCCAAAGGTAGCTTTTTAAGGTAGAAGCTCCAGGTTTGTCTTTTTTTATGCCTCTTCTTCTTCTTCTTCTTCTGTATCTTTTTCTTTCTCCTTTTCTTTCTCCTTTTCTTCTGGTTTCTCCTCTGCCTCTTCTATTTCTTCTTCAAACTCTTCCTCCTTCACCTCCAGCAGGTTTTTATCGTCTTTAATCTTGACAAGTACTGTATAGATTGTCGTCTGTCCAACACTCCATATAGACAAACCGTATGCTAATACGAGAAGTGCAATCAGGTGAAAACCAATTCCTATGCAGAACCCCCCGAAGGCTGTTGCCCAATTCTGGGTCATCCAGGTGTGTGGAACCAACATTGTAGGCAAAAATCTGCCCAAGATATTCTCTGTCCAGACAAGAGGAGGACATGATGGTAGATACCATAGTCCGTTGTTCCACATAGCCTGAAACGGCCCCCTCGGTCCCTGCCATAGAGATATGGCGAAATGGGTGAGTCGAAGTGCGTTCTTAGTGAACCACGCCAAAATAGCCGTTCCAGCAAGAGAAAGAAATGCTACCAGCACCTCCCACACGACAACTCTCCATGTCTGATCATTTAATACGCTGAAGACCTCAAACAGGGTATCAAAGGTATCACTTTTGGTTGTCGCTACCACAGAAGGTCCGATAAGGAACGACAGGAAGAGAACAACGAAAAGGTATACGAGAAAGAGTGCACCAAGTGCTATAGGGATAAATAGAATACCGATCGCAAGCTGTCCGAAATAAGGAATCCTACCAACCAGACCAAAGATGAATCCACACAGGAGTATAACACCAGATATCACAATTAATGTAATGGGTGAGAGTAGTATAGCCTTGGATCTTTTAAGCGAGAACTTGATTGCCTCCGTTACTTCGTAGAATTCGTCCCCTTTGAGCTGTTCGAAAGAGATCTTTGAGATTGCACCGATTGTGAGTAATTTGATAAAGACAAATAGTGCAATACCCACTCCCCATACTACCCAGCTGAACCACGGCAACTGTGTGTAACCTACAATCGGAACCGGTATTAATCTATACTCTCTCCATACCTCTATCCAATTCCAGTTTGCCGACAGGCTGAAGGCCACATAAGAGAGAATGGAGTATATGATAGTCCCAGTAAGTATACCAAGAAACCCGATCCATATCTTTTTGGCAGAAAAGCCAAGCCTCATAGAGCGAAGAACATCCTTAAAGTTGAACAACATGTCCCCTCCTTTCTGGGATAATAATACGTTAGTTATGATTGAAGTCCTATAGAATGAAGAAATCCTTATTCCTGTATATTTTAACAGAAAAAACCAGATTTGTCAAGAAAAAAAATATAACCTGAAGATTTTAGTGGATTATAGAAAATTTACCAATGCTCTTTTCTCCACTTACAGCGTATGCCACGTAAATATATACACCACTCGAGAGACCGGGCTCACTCCAGTTTTTTTTATCGGAGTCTATGTCGTCAAAGTCCTTAATTTTATTGCCGCTCACAGAGTATATAATTATGCGATCTATTCTCGATTCTGGTGAGTAGAATGTTATGCTAACATACTCATCAAAGATAAAGGGATTCGGATAGACACAAACACTAAACGTCTCCTGGATGGGCTCAAATCCAGTTGTGTATCTTGATATACCTTCTTGGGTTGCTATCCACAGCCAACCTCTCGTCTCATCGTATGCAAGGCCATCATATCTGCCCGAGATTTCATTTGACACAAGGCCATCGTCTGCGGTGATGGAGGAGATCTGGAAATCGCTTGTAATCTTTGTTACACCACCACTTGAGGAGCCAGACGAAGGTTCAAGCAAAAGCCATACATTACCCTGATTGTCGGCAAGGATATCGACAGCGTTATCTCCCACCACTCCTTCGTCGTGTTGCGTAAATACAGCCTCAACGCTTTCGTCTCTCACCATATAGGTTCCCGCGGGGGTCCCAACCCATAACCTGCCATCTGCGTCGAAGGCAAGTGAGGATATTTCTTCACCCTGTATTTCTGTGCAGGGTAATTCATAAGCCTCGTATTCATTTATTATCTTATAAACGCCTCCCTCTAATTCATAGGTGCAGCCGACCCAGGTATTGCCCTGGCTGTCGAATGTTATTCTGTTGATTCCAGG
>CAZRTU010000074.1:0-1331 GCA_964603075.1 uncultured bacterium | reverse complement strand
TAACCAGTTCCATACACCGAGCCAGATCATACCATTATTATCTATTGCCAAAGCAGATAAAGGGACTCCAGCAATATTCCACTCGTTATTTGTATTAAAGGTCTCCCATCTACCCTCCTTTACATCGTGCTTCGATACAAGTTTGTCTCCGTTTATTGACCAGAGGTTTCCTGCGCTATCCAGATCGATATCTCCGAATCTGTTGTCGCCCGGTCCATCCGGTATATAGTTGTATATGGTATCCAGATTGTATTCCATGATACCTGAACCCCATGTGCCAACCCATAGATCTGTCAATGGTAGCAGGCATCTTGAGTTTTTTCTTGGAGAGATGTATGGGAATCCTGTTCCATTCCAGAATCTGAGTCCACTGGTGGTTGCGACCCACAATCTGCCGTTCCAATTGGTTACATCCCGGGAGTCGTATTCGGCTACGAATTGATATGTCCCGTCAGCTACGTATGAAATACCATCCGATGATGCTATCCAGAGTGTGTCTCCCTTGTATTCTGCGGCTTTGACATTGCCCGTATCAACGACAACATCCCAGGTGGAGATATTATGGACATTAGAGAGGGAGACTCTTGCTAACCCCTCATCTGTACAAACGTAAAGGGTGTCTCTGAGGAGTCTAATATTGTTGACGAGATCACCTGGAAGAGTGGAGACTCTCGCCATCCTGTCTGTTTTGACCATAGGGTTTTCGGTATTTATATCCCACAATCTAATACCCTCATTGGTGCCCAGCAGTACCGTATCAGAGATTATATTTATACAGAACAGTGAGTCTGGTATCCCGTACCAATCACCGCTTATTTCCCTCCATATGTTTCCAGGAGATAATAAGGATATTCCTCTATCACAGCATGCAAACCAGAGATTTCCATATTTGTCGAGGGTAATATCCCTTACGTCGTTACCGATTAGACCGTAACCCGTTGTGATCCTGTCAAAACCACCTGTGGATGTGTCGAGCACTGCCACACCACCACTTGTCGCACAGTATAGTAGACCATCATTGTAGAATATATTATATGTGTGACTTGAATTGAGGAAATTCTGGATCTCCCCGTTATCTTGAGGTGCAGCCAGGTATATTATTGTTGTAATAAAGATTGCCATAATGTGTAAGTAATTATATCATAAATCCTGTAAAAGTCAAGTAAAAATTTTATAGGATCCTTGTGTCCAGAAGAATTATTTTAACAATGGGTTTTTTGCTTGACAAAAATTTGAAAATAGTATATAATATCCTTGATCTTTTGACTAAATTTTTGACGATGTCTCAAACTTTCGTGATAAAGAATATGGTGAGGGTAAAAGTGCTTAGA
>CAZRTU010000073.1:0-7876 GCA_964603075.1 uncultured bacterium | reverse complement strand
GAGGATACAGTCGACCGGGAGTGCAAGTGCGGCTTGTTTACTGGCAACTATTACATATGCCTCTCCATACATTCCAGGGCTCAATTTACCGCTCTGATTTTCAACAGTGGCTTCAGCCTGCGCACTTCCGATGAAGGGGTCAATAAATTTAGATACACGGGTTAGCTTGGCATCGAGTGTAAGCTCTGATGAGGGTACATAAAGCTCTACAGAACTTCCCTGTTGGACACTGGAGGCATATTTTTCAGGTATGTCGAATGTCAGCTTTAGTCTTGTGGTCTCTGAAATCTTTGCCAGAGGTATCTGTGGAGATACCGAGGCACCTGGACTGACCCCATAGGAGAAAAAACGACCGGTTATAGGTGCCTCAACTGGAACTGGTTCGTATTCTACAGCAAGCATGTCCCTGTCTACGGTTGCAATCTTGGATCCCTGGGAGACCCAGGAACCTTCCGAGACACTGTAGCCTATAAATCTGCCAGGCAGGGGTGAATATACAGATGCCTCGCGATTTCCCTTCAAAACACCTGAGAATAGTATCTTTCTTTGGATGGTCCGCGCTGTTGGTTGGGTAATTATCACAGCAGTCTCAATTTTCTCATTTGCATCACGTGGAGCCTCTCTACCACCCCCACATCCTATTATCAGCATGGTCAGGATCGCCAGTATGTAAATGGATGCCGTTCTTTTCATTTCTAACCCTCCTGATTTGATTTTGTTCATCTTTTAATAATACCGTGTATTATAACAAGAAAATCTGAAAAAGTCAAGAAAAATGTGGATGTCTGAGAGGTAATATACAGATGGTTGTATTGGAGGAAGGCAACAAAAAGATTAAAAATAATGTGCAGTAAGACAGGATTGTATAAACCGACAATACTCTGAGTTTGATGATCCCTTTATAGAGAGGTCATGTTCTTCGAAGAAGGGCAATTGGTCTATCTATCTTGGTGGCTTTTTCCAGTGGTTGAGAGAGATCCCAGTTATTCCACCATCCGACAAATTCAAAATCATCTATACCCGAGACAATACAAAGGAATTCCTGAGGGTATATAGCCCTCTTAATATCTTTACCGATTATAGTAAGGTGCTTACCGTGGTCATTAACGTCAAGAGTAATCGCTTCTTCAAAGGTCTGTTCCACAGGGTTAACTGATTTCCATGAAACCTTTGTCTTTACTCGTACGCCTTCTCGCTCGATTACCCAGGTGTCACCACCCTCTGACGCCCATGGGGAATCATATTGAACACACCAATCAAGGAAATATAGTCCCCCCTTCTTCAACACTCGGGCGACGGAGGCGAAATGTTTTAGCAACTCGGAGGTGTTTTTGACAAGCAGGGAACCGAGTAGTATATATACAAAATCGACCTTATCCTTTAGTGAAAAATCTATCATATTGCCATGGATTAGATTCACCTGAGCACCAATTTTCTTGGCCTTTTGCTGGACATATGCCAACATAGACTTACTCAAGTCGAGACCACTGTATTTGTATCCTCTTTTTGTTAGGTTCTTCATGTGTGGACTATTTCCAGAACCCAATTCCAACACCGATCTTACAGGAATCATGGAAAAGCGTCTAAAACATTCTTCAAAGACTTCCACCTCAGAAGGTATATCTCTGAATGAAAAAGCGATTTCATAATACTCTGGATTTTTGTATAAATTTGACATATTCTTTTAGCTTTAGGGCTAAGCCAGGAACTTTTGAAATATCTATAGACCGAGACCCTGAGAACATCTTAGGTTCTAATATAGATTTTTACCTCGCAACTATTTTCATCGAACAGGGGTTTAGAATATACTAAAATATCTTTTAGGGTTTTTCTTTATGTCCTCCAGAAGCTCTTTAAAAGAGACGATCATGGAATCTAACTTCGTGTAAAGCACATCATCAGTTATTAGCCTTCCTGCAGTTCCTCTCCCAGAGGTAAGAAAAGAAACAAGTGTATCGATTCGTGCTGAAGTCTTTATTAGTTTGATTACTTCTACATCAAAAACTGAGTCGGCTGTCTCGGATAACGATTTGAAGTGAGCTGATGCATTGCGGAAGTTTTCGATGGTTGTAGCAAAGTCTACTGCTGTCCTGTCCATCATCTTGTTTGTACTTTTAGCAATTTCTCTAACATCTTTTAAAGTTTGAACCGCCTCTTTCTCAACGTTAGTCATTGTCTCTCCAAGACCCTTTACAGTTTCAGTAAAAGCTTTTTGCGCACCGTAGGTTAGGAGCGTCAACTCACGCGTAAGTGAATCAAGTTGGTCAATAAATGTTCCGAACGAAACTATTGCCTCACGCAATCCTTTTTGTGAACTCCCATATATTGTTGAATGTGGAGGTAGCGCCTCTCCTTTTCCTTGATAAAGGACGAGTTCTTTATCCCCGAAGATGTTGGTTGGTACTAACAACAAGTTTGAGCCTTGCTTAAGCCTTATATTTTTTAACCAGAATCTTACGATTATGCTATCTTCATATAACTCAATATTTCTAACCTCGCCAATTTTGATCCCGAGCATATTTACCTTGATACCTTTTTTTAATCCCATCCCTTCTTTGAATACTGCCCTATAGTAATATCTGTTCGAAAAACTCCTGATGATGTTAAATGATATCGCAGCAATACAGATACCTATAAAAATATATATAAAAATGCGCAATTTCTTTCGCATTGCGACCTCCTGTTAATATATCTTAAGTAGATTACAAGCAGATTTTTTCGATAAATTAATTCTGCCATTGATTTATAAGACGACTGGTGTTTATTTATAAGGTTATATACCATTTGTCGCTACTGAGTCTGAAACGTTCAATCATAATGGGGTTCATTGTGAAATAATTTTTCATGGTTTTGAGCCAACTATAACCCTAACATTCGAAGCTATTCTGTATTCTTCTGGCGGAAGCGCGAGTGAGCCATATGCTGATTTAAATTTTAGATTAGCAGCCTCTATTAGTTTTATCATTTCATGCAGTGGGTATATCTTCGTTTCAACTGAGAAGCCTTTGTCTTCGGGTTTGTGTTCAAATTTAATTAGATTTCCTTCTTTAGTGATATACCTGAAAGCATCGAGCACCTTTCCGGTTTTTGGATTATATTTTGAAGTCTCCAGAACATAACCACCCTCGACCTCATCCCATCCCTTCCAATCTTCCCTCATCCTTGTAAGAGGATTAGGTTCTTGTATATAGAACTTACCCCCACTTTTCAATCCCTTTTTTATTACATCCAAAACCTTTAGGTTGTCCTCATCGTCAAAGAAGCCGAAGCTACCTGATAGGATTACACAACAATCAAATTCATTTCTAAACTTAATATACCTCATGTCTCCCTGAATGAGTTTTACAGGTAGATTCTCCCGACTTGCATTTTCATTCCCATAGTTAACGAGTGACCCAGCTAAATCAACCCCTACAACCTCCATTCCCCTTCTTGCGAATTCAAGAGCCTGGTCACCACCACCACAGGCAAGGTCGAGTATCAGGCTGCCGTTTTTAAGACAAAGAACCGATATGATATGAGAGACCAGTTTTCTATCCCATTCCCTTATTCCTTTTATACCATATCGGTGTTTTACTCTAAAAAACTCAGCCCAGAATTCCTGCCATCCTCTGTGGATTTCCTTCATTTTAGCCTCCAAACACGCCCTCTCTTTGTCGGGAGTTTATACTTGCTAATTGGCTTCCCAAGGTATCCTTTTAAGAATCACAGCCCATTTTGGTTTCACCTTAATTTTTAGTTGGCTACCCTGGGTCTTAAGTATGGTGCCCGGATTAAGTAAATCCCCAAATTCAGTCCAATCATCTTCTTGTATTTTCAATGAAATATCCTGTTGGGAGTTACTATTGTTTATTACAACTACTATCTTTTCGTCTTCGAATTCTCGGCTGTAACCATAGACATCTTTCTCATCATCGACAAGTACAGTCTTGAAGGTTCCCTGTCTCAGTGCAATTGAGCCATTCCTGATATTGATAAGGGTTTTGTAATGCTCATATAATTCCATATCCACTTTATTCTTCTCTCGTGGGCGCTTTCGGTTTGGATGTGGATGAGTAATCTCGCCCTCGTATTCGATGTCACTCCACAGCATAGGCTTCCGACAGTCGGGGTCATTGGCGCCTGTCATCCCCACCTCATCTCCATAATAAATCATCGGGGCACCGATGTATGTCATCTGGAAGATAGCAATGAGCTTATGGACATTCAGTTCCTCGAGAGCACCTCTGTCAATCCTGTAATTGGGGTTAAATTCGACCTTTGAATTTTGAAAATGTTCAGACCATTTACGGTAATGCATATCAGGATTGACAACCAGAGTTCGGAGACGTGGCGTATCGTGTGAAGAAATGAGGTTCTGTATAATGAAATTTATCTCATAAGGATACGATCCTCTCAATTCACGCAACCGATGGTCAAATTCGCTCACGGATATCTTGTTCTTTCTGTCTATAAAAAATTCCGTGACTGCAAATGCGAATGGGTAGTTCATAAGACCGTCGAATTCATCCCCCTTGAGATATTCAGGTTCAATTTCGATAATCTCCGCCGTAATGTAAGCCTGGGGATTTATCTCTTTTACGAATTTGCGAAATTCTTTCCAGAAGGGATGGGGTATGCAGAATGCCACATCCAGCCTCCAGCCGTCAACACCATTCCCCACCTTTCCATCGGGTGTCATCCACCTTTTAATAATATCAAATATATATCTCTTTACAGGTTCATTTAAGCCATTTTGGTCTTTTTTAAATTCGGGCAGAGATTTTATTCCAAACCAGCCCTCATACTCAAACCCATCCGGTAACCTTTTATCCCAGTTTGTAATCTCATACCATTCTATATATCTTGAGTCTTTGCCCTTTTCTAAGATATCCTTGAAGGCAAAGAAGGTTCTGCCTGAGTGGTTGAATACACCATCAATGATGATTCGCATATCTCTCCGGTGGACCTCTCTTACAATTTCGAGAAAAAGTTTGTCGGCTTTCGTCCACACCCAGGTTTCGGGGTCTTCTGTCTCCTGTGCCTGGACTATAAGTTTTCTATCTCCTTCAGGGTCAGGACCAAATGTTTCATCTATATGATGAAAACAGCTTGCATCGTATTTGTGGAGAGATGGTGATCTGAAAATTGGATTTAGATATATGGCTGTCACTCCTAATTCCTGTAGATAGTCAAGCTTGTCGATCACTCCCTGAAGGTCGCCACCATATCTTCGTCTGAAGATGGATTGAAATACATTATCGAAGTTTTGCTCTTCCCATTCATCCATAAAGTACCAGTCAGAGCCCCATTCTTTTATCTTCCATCCTTCAATATGGTCTTCCCCGATGTCGTCTATACGCGGGTCATTCGTTGGGTCACCATTTCGAAATCTCTCTGGAAAGATCTGATACCACACCACGTCTTTGGCCCAATCAGGAATATTTTCTATTATGTAGTCGGACTCACCATTGTTTAGAATAGAATGAAGGCACACATCATCTCCTTTTAGGTCAGTATTAGCTTCATTATAAGTCAATAATTCTTCTGTAATATTTCTACCCCAGACATGGCTCTGAGATAGCAAGAGGGGGATAAATAATAAATATACCTCGCGAAAATGGTAGGACTTAAAACAAAGATTCATATCTCAGAAAGAGTCTTCACTACATGGATAAGAGAGAAGGCTGCAGTGGTTAGCAAATGGCGATTGTAGATTTATAAACAGGCTCATATGCTCCTCAGAGCCTTTTCTATGTCTTCTCTGAATTCATCTCTTGGTGTTGCATAGCCCCAATCTCTTTGCTTTCCGTTTATGAATAGAGCACGGGAGATTTGAAATCTATCGAGTGTATCTTTATTGCCACAATTATATTCTCTTAGAATGACTTTATCACCAAATTCTGAGCATACCTCTCTTACACGATGTACTTCTAAAATCGAGGTAAGACATAATGGATTCCAGAATATGTCTACAAGGACTTTGCCTGAAATTGGATTGAATTTATATTTTGAGTTGTGTAGAAAAGGTAGTTCTACATTTTCCCATGATTTGAGCATAATAACAGTATTACCATCTCGTGAGACTTCGGTGTATCCGAGATGTTTGAAAAAGGAAGATTGCATAAACCAGAAATCAGTATCATAGGCAAGCACCGCCACTCCCTTTTTTGTTTTTCTTGCTTCAGTCTCGACAGCGACCATTAATGCCCTTCCAATGCCACTGCCCTGTTCCCGATTATAAACGCATTTGTATTTTCTTGTTAAACAGGGTATGGTCATTAAATCTTTACCTGACATCCCCCAGGTTCCCAGTTCAATCGGCAGGCAGTGTGCAAATCCAAGAGGGTTTCCTTCGTCGTCAATGGCAACCTTAACTTTTAGCCCTTTGGTCATTGTCTCTCTCAACCATTTTTCTCTAACATCGAGTATGCCATCTCTTTCCTCATCAGGGTCGTCAATATGGGTACATGTTGTAACGAAATGCATATGTTTATCAGTCAGGTCAATTACATTCATTTATCCTCCACAGGGTTCTTGGTATTGTCAAAAAATCTAATCAGAGGGAACAAATTGTGATGAGCGAGAAGCGAATAGTGAGAAACCATCTATCACTTCTCTCTAAATTTATTCTTTTTTTCAACAGGGATTCAAAGAGAAGTTTTTTTCTTTCATATCACTACTGGAGGTTAATTGATTACACAGATTAAGAGCCTTCTATCCATTCTTCTACCAATCTTTCAAGGATCTCAAGAGGGACGGAGCCGTGCTCTAGGATTACTCGATGGAATTCTTTTATGTCGAACTTGTCTCCCAGTTCCTCTCTTGCATGTTCTCGCAACTCGAGTATCTTTAACTCACCGACCTTGTATGCGCATGCCTGACCAGGCCAGACAATGTATCTGTCAATTTCGTTGTAAGAACCCCAGCCCATATTCTCTACCATATAGTTATATGCCCGCTCACGTGACCATCTCTTGGAGTGAATTCCGGTATCGACCACAAGACGCACTGCTCTAAATAATTCGGAATTAAGATAACCCAACTTAGAATATACATCAGCATACCAACCCTGTTCTTTGCCGAGTTTTTCGGCATATAAAGCCCAACCCTCGGCATATCCTGTAAAGAAAAACAGATTTCTAAACATTCTGTGGTGTGGGGATTCTCTCTCAATAGAAAATTGAAAATGATGTCCGGGTATTGCTTCATGGTATGTTAAGGTCTTCATACCAGGTTTAAAGGGGAGATTAGAAAGGTTGGCATAAAAAATGCCCTCGCGTGAACCATCAAGGGATGGGGGTTGATAAAATGTGCTCATTGTCTTTTCTTTATATTCCGGGACTCGCTTCACGGTTACCCCGGCCTCTGGTAAAAGCGAGAAGAGTTGTGGCAGTTTGTCAGCAACCTGGTCAATTATTGCCTGATAGTCTTTTAACGCCTGCTCTTTGCCTTCTTCAGTCTGAGGGTAGAAGAGACCTCCATCATCTTGATCGCCCAAGGTTTGCCAGTAAATGTTTTGCAATTGACCAAATGTCTCACCCTGTTTTATTCCCAGAGATGCAAGGAGATTTCTCATTTCACCCTGGATTCTTGCTACTTCTTTCAGACCTAATTGATGTATCTCTTCAGGCGAAAGGTTAGTAGTTGTGTGATGACGCAGGCAATACTCATAATATTTATCACCCTGTGGTAATTTCCACACGCCAGGGTCTTCTGTTGCCTTTTCTTTCAACCTTACAAGGTTTGCAACAAATTTACTGTAAGAAGGATATACAACACTCTTGATTTTGTCCAGAGCCTCTCGATAGAGATCCTCTTTTTTAGAAGTGTCTAAGTCCCCGAGGTCTATTACCCTGTCTCTAAATGAAGTATATAGGATATTTTCGCGAGGTTC
>CAZRTU010000072.1:0-7881 GCA_964603075.1 uncultured bacterium | reverse complement strand
ATGAAGTGCTGGAGAGTACCTATGGGGCAGGATGTCGTAGCAAGGGGACAGGCATAGCAGTTTAGTATGGGTATGCAAAGTGTCTTCGCCGAGCCCTGATATATTGATTTCTTCCAGAGGGCGGCGAGGAAGCTGTTGTTTACTAAAAAGGAAAGGATCTGGATGATTCTTCTCATACGGGTCTTTTTATCTTATTCAATACCTATGCAGGAAAGACAGAGTATGGATGCGTTTTGTAGAGTCTCGCCGAAATCCCCTCTTCTCGCCCCCCAGAAGATGAGAGATAGAAAGAGCAGAAGGAGTGGTATTATGTATAAAAGCCTCTTCATAGATTGTGTATTTTACATTAGATTTTACGCTTTGTCAAGGAAAAATTGGTTGCATCATCGGAGGTGAGACAAACCTTGACAAGGGTCTCTTTTTATGATATAATTTCTGGTAGAAAAAAGAGAAGAGAGAAGAGAGAAAGGCAATGGGTGATGGGCAATAGGTAATGGGCGTAGGGCTTGGGGCGTAAGATGTTGGAGAGTAGGGCAAGGCTTTAGCCTTGCGAAAATAGAGAGTAAGCACTTAAGACGGCGGAAAATAGCGAATAGAAAATAGAGAACTAATATAAGAGATTATGTATTATATACAGGGGACTACAAGGATAAGGGAATAGAGGATAGATGATTTTCACCCTTCACTTTTCGTAAGTTTATAATTATGCATTGCTGATTTACAATTTTGAATTGACCTTTTTGTTTTCTCTGTGCTCCCTGCCCGAAACAAGACGGGTCTGTGGTTAAATTTTTCAAGATACTTAAAATTGAACGGGGAGTTGGGTATGAAAGTCGGAGTGTATTACAAGAATGACGATGTTAGAGTGGAAGAGATACCTGTACCCAAGATAGGAGATGGTGAAATACTGTTAGAGATGAAAGCCTGTGGTATTTGCGGCAGTGATATAATGGAATGGTACAGAATAAAGAAGGCGCCTCGTGTATTAGGGCACGAGGTAACAGGGATAGTTACAAAGGTTGGTAAGGGTGTTACAGATTATAAGGTTGGTGACAGGATTTTCGTAACACATCACGTTCCCTGCGGTGAATGCTGGTATTGTAAGAGGGGTTACGAAAGCGTATGCAGGACACTTCGTACTACCAATTTTTTTCCTGGCGGGTATTCAGAGTATATAAAAGTTCCAAAGATAAACGCCAAAAAGGGCGTCTACATACTGCCCGATGAAATGTCCTTTGAAGAGGGGACATTTATAGAACCCTTAGGCTGTGTTGTAAGGGGTCAGAGGGTTGCAAACGTGGGCAAGGATGATACCGTTCTGGTTATAGGAAGTGGGTTGTCAGGGCTTTTGCACATACAGCTTGCAAGAGTAAAGGGAGCGGCGAGAGTTATTGCAACTGATATAGATGAGGACAGACTAAAGGCTGCCCAAAAATTCGGTGCAGATGAGGTAATCCATGCCAGCGAGGATGTTCCCAAGAGGGTATCCGATGTCAATGATGGAAGGCTGGCTGATCGAGTGATTATATGCACTGCTGCCATATCTGCCATAGAACAGGGAATGGGTGCGGTAGACGGTGGTGGATGGATACTCTTCTTTGCACCAACAGAGCCTGGTATAAAGATTCAATTCCATCTATTTGAAATCTGGAACAAGCTTGCCACCATGACAACCAGTTACGCAGCAGTGCGTGAGGACAATCTGGAGGCGATAGAGCTTATAAGGACTGGGAAGATAAATGTAAATAATATGATAACCCACGTATTACCACTGGATGAGATACAGAAGGGGTTTGACCTGGTGGAAAAGGGAGGGAAGGCGATTAAGGTAATAATCAAACCCTAAATTAGGACGCAGGCTTGTTAAAACTAAGCACTATGGACTAAGGACTACGAGGAGAAGAGAGAGGAGAGAAAGGAGTGTAATGTGTTATGTGGAATGTGCGATGTAAAGTAGGGCAAGGCTTTAGCCTTGCGAAAATAGAGAGGGGAGACTAATCGCTATGGACTAAGCACCGATGATAATTTGCATTACCAACCAATGACTATGTTACTGAATAGTGCTTTGTTTCCTAAATAGCTCAATGAACAAAGTAAACTCAACAAACCCAATAAACAGGGTAAACCCTATGACCATAAGTTACTGCTTAGTGCTTACTGCCTGGTGCATAGTTGACCCTATGACTCAAAGACTCGAGATTAACCGACTCTAAATTTATCTGCGTTTACCCTGTTAAATAACTGGCTACTAGCGATTTCTAACCTATGCTCTTGTAATTATTTAACAGGGTGAATCAGCGTCCTATAAATTCGTTCTATAAATAAAAAAAATGGGCCCGGAGGGACTCGAACCCCCGACCCGCTGATTATGAGTCAGCTGCTCTAACCAACTGAGCTACGGGCCCACGTTTATTTTAACACAAAAACCCTAAAAAGTCAAGTAAAAAAGTATCGGAAGATATATGGATCTGGTGGGGTTGGGGCTTTATTTTAATTTTCTCGGGTGTATGATAAGATTCCCTATAGCCGGCTCTTTGCTGATTAGGTTTTAAAAAGCAACTTAATAGGATAAAACAAAACTCAAAAAAATAAATATCCGACGCCCATTGCCAGTACGCTGTTCTCACCTTTGCCAAGCCTACCTCAGAAGAAGCCGTATATAAGCCTTATAACAATGAAGATTTATACTAATATAAGCAAATGATTCAGAAATAGTACTTACAGCCGGAAGTAGTTTTATTCTTGCATCATTAATTTTTTCCCTGACAATCTTTTAGTTTTCAATTATACTATACATATAGAGAGAGTTGTTATCGAAGGAATGGGATAGACTTGTTATGAAAACAGTTCATTAAAAGTTCGGTGAATTTCTGTACCTCCACGATTTCTATCTCCGCCTCAAATTCAAAATCTCACAATCCCTCTCTTAAGTTACGTAACGACTAATATACCTAATCTTCATATCATTTTCTAAAATCTGTAATAGATATTATGGCAGGCTTTTGAGCATAATACGTAAATTACCTACACATTTTCTACGTGTTTTTAAGTGTTGACAATTTGAAATTTTATGTTATAATATATTTGAGATGTTGATAAAGGTGATCAGTTAGCTAAAAGTACAATCGAGGATCTCAACGTCAGCTTATTACCTAATTGTGAAGAACTCAAAGCAAAATGGGAATACTGGAAGACATCGCCATATTTTCCGCCTGAGACTCAGTTCTATCTATATGAACAAATATGTGATCGTTGTCCTGACATAGCAAAACAACTAGAACTGACATGCATAGGAGATATACCAGAAGAAAAGCATGAAATGTGGTGGTACATATTTATGGCTGCTTTTATTATCTACGATATCTACAAATAGATTTATCTTGCATAGAAGTGTGGAGGTAGGAAAATTTTTGTTGACATTTTCTGTAGTTTCTGCTATAATAAAAGTAAGAAAGATAAAATAGCTTGATTACAAGACAAGCCTTAAGTTTTTGGTATATCTAAGTACGTAGCGTATGTCTTAGGTGAAATTAAAGAAAGGAGTATTATTATGTCTAATAAAAAGTCTACCGAACAGCAAAAACAAGGCGTCCCAGATCCCCAGAAGCTTGTTATTAAACTATACAGGGATTATGCATCTGGAATAAGTAAGTATCTTTGGCCTTGGGAGAAAGCACGTTGGTATGAGTTGGTATTCTGTATTATAACGGCTATTGGAGAACCACAAGTATTAGCTACCGCTGTACGCCGTCTTACTAACACAATGTCCAAACTAGGAATCCTTGAGTTGGATGCCTTAGCAAAAGTGAATCTCTCAGAGAAAGCAAATTCACTTGTAGTTACCTTTGAAACCTTGTTACAAAAGGCAGGGTTTACACAAGAAAAATCAAGAACTGCAGTCACAGCAATCTGTGAGGCAGCATCTAGTATACAGAAAAAGTATAATGGGAAAGTACAAGACTACTTACGTAAATATGGAAACTTTATGCTTCAGCAGATTAAAGAAGATTTTGGATTTAGCGAATTCGATGAAGCACCCAGAGCCTTGGCAATCTGGTTGCAGAACACATTGAATATGCCTGTCCCAGCTTCGAATCCATTAGCTGACCAGGCATGTGAGAGTCTAGGTGTATCATATGATGCCCTTGTAAAGGCAGCAAATCAACAAGATATTAACGTTGCTTTGCTTGACGATGCTCTGCGAGCCTATTGGGAGAGCGAGGCAACAGAAAAAAAGTTTAATACATATTAAAGAATCTATTAACAGTGAGGTAAAACATGGGTAAATTCGCAATTGAAAAGTTTAAAAAACTCGTATCATTAGGAAATAATCCTTCTAGAAGGACCCTGAAGAATTTTGTTGAAATCGTGAGACAAATGGAGAAAATTGATGAGAAAGCTCCAACATTAGATATAATCTCGGGCATTGTGCATATGGGCTTTTACTACAAAGAAGGCTTTCTACAAGATGGTTCGAGGCGGACCAGTGATATTGAAGACCTCTCTAGCATCACCTTTCTTGACTATCCTAAAAAAGACCCCAATAAGTTAATACAGGATCAAATAAAGTTGAATGACGATCTTAAGCAAGCTCTTCGTGATGTAGCCTCTTCTCTACGTCAATGGAAAAAGATCAAACATAACGGGGTGTGGGTCAATCTAGGTCATGCTATGGCAGGGTTAGATTGCGAATTGCGTTCAGGACTCTTCAAAGGCTTATTATATACTTACGGTGGCGATATACTCAAGAGAAGCCGGGATATCTTCCTTATAAATCCCCCCAAGGGAGAGGAACCAGGGTCTTTAACTCCGGATGATTGGGAAGGCGATTCGTTGAGTGGTGATTTTCTTAAGCATTACCATTATCTAAAGAGCATAGAAAAAAAACCTAGATTATCAGATATTCTCGAAAAAGACATGAAAGGGAGTGGTGTTAAATTGCCTGCAGGTGTGGACCTTGATGCCGGCGCTCCACCGCTTGAACCTGATGCAGGCATGCCTGAAACATCTGGTCTATTTCATCATGAGTCTTCTATAAAACCCAGCCTGTCTGATAGAATAAGAATATTAGAAGAATTTAATGAACAACCTTCCATTTCATCGCAGACTCGCATGGCTTCAACAATACCTGAACTACCTGATTTTGATGAGCAGTCTCACTTCAACTGGCAGGATCGACAAAAAAGCACAGTATCAGGTCCATCAGAGAGAATAAAGATACTGGAAGAATTCTAAGATCAACCTTCCATTTCTCCACAGATCCATCTGGTTTCAACAACACCAGAATTACCAGACTTAGATGAAGAACCCCAGTTTGACTGGCAGGCCCGTCAGGCCTCTACTCTTCCTGAGCCACCAGATTTTGTTGAGGAACCCCAGTTTGACTGGCAAGAGCGTCGGGCCTCTACTATGCCAGAGCTACCAGATTTTGTTGAGGAACCACAATTTGACTGGCAAGAGCGTCGGGCCTCTACTATGCCAGAGCTACCAGATTTTGATGAACATCCTCAATTCGATTGGCAGGATCGTCAGGCATCAACAATACCTATTCAGCCACAAAAGACTTTTGATGATTTTGATAGGCCATTTGAGCCACCATGGCAACAGCATCAAGGTTCCTTGGCTAAGACTCTCGCTGATTTTGAGAGACCGTATGAGCCTCCATGGCAGCAACAGCCTTTTCAGCAACCCGGTCCACCCCAATGGATGGAACCACCACAAGTCGATTGGCGACCTCAACAATCCTTCTCTAGTCAACCACAATGGATGTCGCACGGATTTGGTTAATAGCACTTGAAACTTCCAACGTACTGTAGGTGGGTGATAATCATATGTCTAATATTGAAGTCATACTTAAGGAGGGTAATCCAGTTGACCCAGCTAAACCTAAAGGCTGGCGTATCTCTCTTCCAGCCAATGTTACGATGAAGCAATTGCTTAAAGATTTGATTCCCAAATTAGGTTTGCCCACGCAACAAAGAGATGGCAGACAGTTAGTTTACAAACTGCATCATGTTCAGAGTGATAAGACTCTTAACGATAACGAAACACTGTTTGGTGCAGGTGTTGCAAACAAGGATACCTGTCTACTCCTAAGGGTACCAGCCAAAGAATATGTATCTCGAGTTACTGAATCAGTAACTTCAAAACCAAAGAAGGTAGAAGTAATGCAAGGGAAGAAAACTCCTGTTAATATAGAGGAATATCTACGAGAAGCTAAAGCTGTGCCCATGATTGATGTTCCACCGGATCTTTTGTACACTAATCAGCATATATGGTTCGACAGAACCCTTGGACGAGTCGGAATTACTGACTTTCTGGCGAAACAGTTCTTGACTGTCGTTGATGTAATTCTACCTGAATTAGGTTACAAGGTTGCAGCTGGACAGGAAGTCTCCACGATGTGGGTAGTTTATCGATCCGCAATTGATGAACTCAATTTTCCTATCCCCTCGCCAGTGACTGGAACGGTATTCGAGGTAAACAAAAGACTAAGGAAAAGGTTTCTTCGATCTGCAGAAACAGAGCTTATTCTTTTTGACCCTTATGGAGATGGATGGCTGTTTAGTATTGTTCATCCGGAGGAAGTAAGGTCTGATTTGGAGAGGCTGATGGACGCAAAGGCCTACCTTAGGTATATAGGCACGCTCTTGAAGAAGCCTAAATAACGGGCATTAACTAGCGAGTAAGGACTACACCCTCCCAATCTTTTCTTTACCACTTTCATTACAACATTAGCTACATTAATTCACTTAAGAACGCACCCTTAGACAACTCGCAGGAGGTATTTATTTATTGTGATTACTAAAAAAAGTATTTAAAGTTTATGAAATTCTCTAAGAATTTCAACAACAAATTTATGTGCCAAATAGTGCCAATTTTTGACCAAAATTGCCATAAATAGACAAAATAGTCATAATAGATAAAAACACCAGAAAGCTAAAAATAAAGGGCAATTGCACTAAATTGCCCTACATGTTTAATTCTTTAAGATTTGCTTAAATCAGATTATGAGTCAGCTGCTCTAACCAACTGAGCTACGGGCCCACGTTTATTTTAACACAAAAACCCTAAAAAGTCAAGTAAAAAAGTGTCGGAAGATGTATGGATCTGGTGGGTCGATCCTTTATTTTAATTTTCTTGACATTTTGTTAGATATATGATACAATTTGGTATTGTAAGAAATTGATACTAAGATTTAAAAAGCAATTTTTAATAAGACACAAAACTCCAAAATAAAGATTTGACCCCAGGGAAACCATAAAAATGATAGAAACATACTTGACAGGAATTTTCCCCCACCCGAATAGATTAGTTGAAATAAACCGCGCCTATAAGAAAGGAAAAGCGACTAAATCTGAAATGGTAGAAGTTGTTATAGAAGAAACTAAGAAAGCCGTGGATTTACAAGCTGATTTAGGATTAACGCAGGTTATAGATCCAATGTTTTCGTGGAGAGACATTCTTAGATGTGTTGCGTTTTCTTTAGGGATAGAAGACGCAGACAGAGGAGAAGTCAAGAGATGGTTTGAGACCAATACTTTCTATAGAGAGCCAGTTCTAAGACACAAAATAGAAACCACTGAAACGTTAGATACTTATTTACACCCCCGATTGATGCCGGAAGGTAAAAAATGGAGGGCAATTCTACCGTCTCCTTTTACTTTCATGCGTCTTAGTGAAAACAAATTTTATAAAAACGATAGACAGATAATCGAAGACCTTTCAGAATATTTCACAAAGCAGATTCTGACCTTGAACAACATAGGATTTTCATGTTTCCAGTTTAATGACCCATTAATTGTACAACCGGACCAGCGCGATCAGTTTGGTTTGGCAATTAAGCTTCTAAAAGCGACTTTTCAGGGTCTACAGGAAAGA
>CAZRTU010000071.1:0-7935 GCA_964603075.1 uncultured bacterium | reverse complement strand
TATCTTTCAAAAACATCTTTTGAAATCTTAAAATACCGCCACTCTTGGTTAGTTAATTCCGATACCTTTTCACACCATTCTGCAGCCCGATGTATTTTGTGGGGCAGCTCAGGCTCTTCCAATCCTTTTGTCTCTATTATATAATAATTTTCCTTTGCTCGCACGACGAAATCTGGTCTATAATACCTTAAAAACCCTTCATAATAATAAGGTATTCTGAAAGGAAATTGTGTAAGAATCTTCGTGAAACTTTCTACTTCGTCCTGAAAATCAAGCCACGTCATAAACTCTTTCTCATACTCACTTCTTTTTGGATAGGGCAAGGCATTAAAAATACTCCTTTTGGCAGGATAAACAGGCTCGGATGTGTGAAAAAGAGGAGTGTCAGAAACCTTATAACATCTTACGCTTTGAGGAATCTCTTCTGTCTGCCATAATTTATTTATGGCTTGAGTAAAAGTTTCAAGAATTCTTTCTCTGATAGGCATAAAGTTAACTTTTTTGACTACATCTCTATCTTCTAAGTCAATCTTTCTATCAAAAAGATGGTTTTCAATATACAATCTTACCTTCGGCAGAAGGTCATTAAAAAGATAAGATGCACCTATTTTTGAGAGGATTGCCTTCGTTATGAAGGCCAAATAGACCTGAGCGCTATCAGTATAGTCAAAACTCAACGCCCTCTCCCTCAGCACTTTCTGGTCCAACAGGTCTTTTTCTCTATACATTATTTCCGGCATTTTTATACTATCAAAGTCAAAGACTTTTTTGGGTAGTTTCTTAACTTCTAACTTGCTTATATCTGGAGCTGTCCGTGTAGCCCCTCCCTCAATTATTGGGATTTCTAAATCAAATTTTAACTTTTCACGCTCAACATAGATTCGATTGCTTGGTTCATACACGGTTCTAACCGAAGTAAAATCTGCAACCAATTCTCCCTTCTCAATCTCTGCCTGCCATAGTTGTCTAAACCTGGGATGGTCAATAACAATAAGTCGTTCTGTAAAATCAGGATTGTCAGGGAACATCCTCCGCAGTCCTCTTCCCAGTGTCTGCTCTGGCAATACGGGTGAATCATAAGCTCTCAGAGGAACAATAGTGCAGACATTTTTAACATCCCAACCCTCTTTGAGCATCATCACCGATACAATAATCTCGTAAAGATTTTCAGGGCTATCAATTTTTCTTGCGGCTTTCCTCGCCTTTTCTAAATCCTTTTTTGTAATGACCCCCTTTGTATCAGTATGAATCACAAGCACTTTGCCTGAATACCCTCTCTGCTCCAGATATTTCCCTACCTTATCCGCGTTCCCTGTATTATCAGCCATTATAAAAAGAACTGGTTTCTTGTCCGTGCCTTCAAACTCTTTTTGGAACTCTTTTATGAGCTCTATCCCTGTATTTATCTGGATTTGACTTCTCTTTACAAAATCTTTAGTAAGTGGTTCGGGTATATTCTCTATCTCACCTATCCTTGGACGCTTGACGATTTTATCCCTTATTGCTTCTGCCAGAGGATAATTATAGATAATATGGGGAAATAATTTACCCGTCAGATCTTTGGGAGTTGCAGAAAAATCAAGCTGCATAATAAGTCCCTGCCCAAAGTTATTGTTTAATCCCTCATTGATGTATGATATTGCCTTATTCCACTCCAAATCATCTGAATGCACATGGTGGGCCTCGTCATTCATTATTAATAAATCATCATACTCGGCCAATCTTGACCTGAGAAGTTCGTATGTGGCGATTTCCTCCCTCACCGCTTTGGGACCAATGAACTCGGAGACAGGATTCTCCTCTTTCTCTCCTTTTCTTTCATAAAGCTGCTGTATATTCGTTAGGTGTAAAACTCCCCTTGAATGTGTTTCTTCCAAGCTGCTTTGCAAAACGACTTGAAGATCAAAATCCACCTGCCATTCGGGAGGTATAAAGGGAAAATCTCTAAAGATTTTGTCATCCTTAAAAGCCTCGCTCAATCTGTCTAATACAATTATATTTGGTGCAAGTAAAAGATAATGGGAGGAATATCTTACCCCATTATCTGTTCCAAAGAATTTATTGAAATACTGCCAGACAATATTCATTGCCATATCGAATGTCTTCCCCGAGCCAGTTGCCATCTTGAAGCAATATTTTGGCCAGAGGTCTTTAGTGGGGTCAAACAGGAGGCTTACCTGATGACCTCGTGAAAGTTCATAAAGACTAAAATATCTACAGATTTCATAGGTATAAATAAGGTGTTCTATAGCTTCCCTCTGACACCTCCAGAACTTAAACCCTGGATGTTCTTCCAGAAACCAGAACTCCAGAAGTCGCCTTGTAACATCAGACACCCCTACGTATTTATTCTCCCTCCAGGTCTTAACAGCTTGTTCTATTTTCTGGTCTAACTCAATAGAAGCCATCTTATCTATTCCTCTACTATCCTTTTTAAATAAGGTTCAAAACGCTCCTTTGCAGATTGAAGGGAAGGAAACTGTTTCTCACAAACATCACTAAATCTTGCTAATACCCGGCGATTAATCTCTTCTTGATTCTCAAAGATAGCCGTGGGAATAAATGAAATCCCGAATTTTTCATATTGGAGGGAGGTAATTGTTGCATCACGACACTTATCGTCATTTGGAATAGCAAATATAAATAGTGGATTCCGGGTTCCATTGACACGACAATCAACTATATACTTTCTATCCGGGTCGTGCTGAGGATCACTATAATCAAAGATTCTCCTATCCTCAGGGACTTTTTCTTCTAAAAAGGCACGAAAATCTTCTAAAAAGGTGGAACGCACCCGTTCACGAGTAAGGTATGAAACATCTGTTATTTTGATAAGTCCCTGTACAAAACTATATAGGGTATCTCCATAAGCATCTCCTTCAATGATGGACTTTAGTTCTCCATTATCATTCCGAATGCCATAGGATAAGAGGACACTGTCTATTATCCTGCTCCGGGTTCCCCGTTCAATGTCAATCTCATCATAACTAACATGCATAAATGTATGACCCTCATCAGTCAAATACCAACGACCGTTCTCTTTTTTCAAAAGAATACAGAGATGGTCTCCGTCGTCAAACATAAACGGTGTTGAGAGAATATAACGGTTTATACCTTCTGGAGTAAGGAGGATTTCCTCGCATACCTTTCTCCGAAATTCTTGTATAATATTCTCTGATATCATATAGACTCACCTCCTTCAAACAGCCCGAGCTGTGGGCTTTTAGTCCCTTGGAAGTTATTATCCTTGAGAAACCAATCCAGAGCTGAATAAAAGTCATGATAGGATGTTGTAACTTCTGCAAAACCATCAATTAAATACCCGGCTTCTTGGTATCGTTCTGTTGCTCTATGAATATGGAAAGCAGGATCAAATCTGTAATCTGGCAATCCCTGTTCCTTTTCCCATTTATTGGTATGGGGTGAGGGGTGCCTCCCATTATATCGGACCAAACGATACTCCTTACCGTCTTTATCTCGAAATATGAGAATAATAGAAAAATCAAAAGCATTTACTTTATTTCGTCGTACTGTAACTCTAAATAAATTACCAGATTCTCCAGAAACTTCAATAGAACGTTCCTCATACTGGAACCCCCCTTTCTCCTTTAAACGAAATTGGTTTTGCCAATTTTCAGGAAGTGGCTTTACCTCTGCAATTAAATCCACAATCTCTGAATCCCTCAAAATCCTCATCTGTTCACTCCTGTTATTCTATTTTTATCATTTTTGGGCATATTCAATAAGTGACATAAGTCTACTTTTTTTCTATAGAGGTTATCTTGACCTTAGATTTCTCAATAACGCCTATATGAGAAAATGGAAGTGAAGCACTAAAAACCAATACAGACTTATCAGACTCGGAATAATCGCACACAAAACCCTCAAGGGTTTGACCTCTCTTGAGTTCGAATGTTTCTTCAAGGGATGGACCTTTTGAATTATAGACTTTAACTACTACGTCGTCCTTTGCCTCAATCATATCAACAAATAAATCAGAGTAAGCAATCATTTGATACCCTTGATATTCCTCGCCTTGGAATTTAAGGATGGCGTCGATAAGAAAGTCAAAGCAAAACAGACAATTTTCTCTATTCCAGTTACCTCTGTGGCCATACCATTTATCCCATTCTATTTTCAATTCCTTAGTAGATTCATCCTCTCCTATCTTTGGTGTCAGATTTTTGAAGCGATGGTAAAGGTAGGGATCGACTCCTTTTTCTAACAACTTAATAGTATGTCTAGTAGGATCAAATTTAGGAAACACATGTTCATCGAGTTTAGAATTAGAATTATAACCTTATGCCACCATCATTGTACGAACAGATATAGCTTCCGAAACAATACTTCTTTCAAAAGTGAAAAACATTGCAATTGCCATTTTCTCAAGGGCCGATTTATAATCTTCTTCCTCTAATAAACGCTCAGCTTCCAATACTTCTTGTTTAATTTTGGAATCGCGAATCAGTTCCGCAAGACTTAGAGAGTTAAAATCAATGTTGAAATACTTGCGGCAGGTATCTTCCAAAAAATTCCCAATCGCTATTGACAAGTACGCCTCAGTTTTTGGATTTGGGAAAATCCCTTGGTGTTTAATGTTGTTACGAAGTGTGTTTAAGTTACGAACTTGTTGCCCATATAAGAGTGGCTTTTGAGAGTCATAATTTTCGAGTTTATTAAACAACTGTATTAGGTATCTATTCCTACCCACTCCAAGTAAATTTACTTCTTCAGCAATTGCGCCAAGCACTTGATCTATGGCGTCATGAAAACTAATTAATCCCATAGCGAACTTAAATCTGTCATTTTTCGCAGAGCACAGATTTCGTCCTTGTTTATATAGTGCTTTTGCGAGAATGAGTCTATTTAGAATTTCAGGTCTCATTTTAAGTGTGATTTTCTTAAATAGCGAACTCAATTAACTTACTTGTATCTTTTCCTTCGTGCCTATTTCTTTTCTAACTATATTTATCCATTTATTCTTTATATCTATGAACTTCAAATAGTTTGTAAATTGCATAATTCCCTTAGAAGGGTCAATTTTACCTTCTCCCTTTTTCCTTGATATTTCATCTTGAAGATCAAAAATGGCTTTTTGAACATTACTAAATGCAATAATTGTTTTATTAGAACCTGCTAACACTATAAAAGCCTTTACATTTTCTAACTCATCGGCGATTTTAAAAAATGCATCATCTGATAGAGAGGTTACCTCCTTCATCCATTTTGATAGTACTTTCTCTGCATTTGTATATGTAAAAATTTTTCTGTCAATCCGTTTATCTCTCCTTTCCAGCCACTTTCCCAACCAAATACCAACTATTGCGGCTATCACGGGAACACCAACGATAACCATTGTGTATAGTACATCATATAGATTTCTTGAACCATTCATATTGCAATCTCTAACAGCTTATTCGTATCATTACCAAATATATCCAGAACCTTCACCAAGATCTAAGGATTTAACAGCCTGCTTTATTTTTTGATCTAAGTCGATGATGGCCATACGCACATCCTATTTTAGCAGACCTTTGAACTTTCCAACGGTTCTTTTCTCCTGGAGTTTCATCATCATCAATTCTCTTTTCCAACTCCACACGTCAGGTCGTAAACAGTATTGACATTTGGTCTCATCTAAGCCACTCGATTTGTAGCATACCATTTTCGTCTATAGGATCGAAGTTTGTGTGATCGATCGTAACGAGCGGGACACCATCGTTCTCCGCGGTTGCAGCAGCGAAGGCATCTCCTAACGAGAATTCCCCGGTAGCTATACGCTGGGTAGCTATCCATCGGCCAACCCGTTTCATAAAAGATTCGTCGGCTTTTTCGATCACCCGCAGAAAGCTTACAGCCTTGGCCCAGGCCTCTTCTGCTTTGTCTGGCCCGTCAGAGCGGTAGTAATCATAATAGACTTCACAAAGGTTCACAATGTGGATAGCGAGGACGTTTTCCTCTTCAGCCAGGAGTTCTGTAAATCGTTCATGCCCTGCCCCGCCCTTGAAATAGGCGATGAGAGCGCAAGCGTCCACAACGTGGGTAGTAGTAGACATTAGTTGTTCTCCCTGCCCATTTCAGCACGCTTCCATTCGAAGTAGAGGTCGGTATTGAGTTGAGCATCTCGGAAGGCGCCCTGGGTCATCTTAACTAGTTCTTCCCGCCTTAATGGCTTCACAATCTCCTTTCCAAGAACAGGATAGATCAAATGTCCACCTCGGCAGGATAACTGCCCTGCTGGAGTCATTGAAGGCTCAATGAAACGCCTGCAGTCTTTGCAGAACACCCGATCAAAAAGTTCGTTAACCGTACGACCGAACTCTAAGACCTCCTCCCTGCTTACACGGGAAGCCCAGACATTGAAATGTGCACCTATCCAGTTACGTAAAGGCCAGCGGATATCAAGGGAGTCAAGCGTCTCTCTGCACTTTTCGTAGAATCCTGGATAGCTTTTTCGCAGCGCAGAATAGAAAGCAGGCCAAATTTCACCAATCTCGTAGAGCTCGCCTCTCTTTGCTTGCACGGAGAGTCGGAGAGAATATCGCATCTCTTGAAGGATATGCTCCAAAAGCCGACCAGCTTGGGCTGCTATCTGCGGCGTGACACCATCCACGAGCAAATGATCTAAATGTTCACGCTCTTCCTCCGGTTCACGGAGGTCCGGTCCCTCTCCGAGCGTCCACTTATGGATAACCTTGTTCAGGAACTGACCTTTGACCCGGCATCGAGCTTGGATATCACGGAGATACTCATACCAAATACGGTCGTGTGTCGTGAGAAATATTTGGTAGTCTCCAAATTCTTTTAGTATCAATTCGGCGGTACGCACGGCGTGCTGAGCATCCACGCTGGTAAGCACATCGTCGAGAATCAGAAGATTAAAGGCAGGATGTTGGTTCCTGTACCAGCGTCGGAGAGCAAGAAAGGTACACAGCCCCAGCGAGTCAAGGTGGGCATCGCTATAATAGGCCCAGGGATCAGCCTTGCGGTCGTAGAATCCCGCGCTGAGATTGACGCTTCCGCGAACCTCCTGACGGATTTCTAAACAGATATCTCCATGGTCCTCTTCCGGATGGAGCAGGAGATAAAGGTTATTGATGTCTTTACTTAACCGGTCGAAAATCTCCTGAATCTCTTCCTTACGAGCTTCCTCGGCAAGGCGAAGCAACGTGGAAGCCACCTGTGCTCGCCGGCGAACGAGGTTGTGCTGGGTAAAGGCCACCTCCTGCCGTTGCCATAATCCGTCTATTCGACCTAAAAGCGACCTCAGTTCTACCAAGGACTTAATTTCCTCGGAAGAAGGGAGACGTTTGGCAGCGGCCTCGACCCTTGCCATTATTTCCTGAAGCTTTGTGGCATGTGTGGCACTTTGCCAAGATGTGATAGCCGTGTCAAGCCCATCAGTCGTAATGTGGTTCAATTTTTGTTCGAGGAAAGTACGCAGATTTTCTAAAGAAATAGCGAGCACATCCAACAATTTGAGACCATCTACTTCTCCCAAAACCTCGAGTTCTGTCCTCAGCGGTCTGGATGAGTCTTGAACCTTGCGGAGGTTGTTAAGCAACTCTCGTCGTAATCGGTCGGTATCTTGCCGGGCCTTAACAACTTCCCTCACTTCATCCAAGCGAGCTTGGATTCTCGCGACGAGGGCATCCCGGTCGCGAGGTTTCTTGTCCCAAAGTGTTTCACATAGAGGGCACACCCCCTGCCAGTCAGCCTGAATCCACTCCAAGCCACGCTGAAGTACATCCTCAAAAAAGGTTCTCCCTAAGGTCGCCTCACGTGACCGCAGTCCCTGAAGTGCGGATCGAAAGGGAGCAAATCTCACAGTTTCAAGAGCGGATTTTAAATCCGATAGTCCAGACCGTGCGCTATGTAAGGCCACAAGCCTTTGCGTATCCCCGAATCTTGCCAGCCGTGTATCAAGAGCCGTTA
>CAZRTU010000070.1:3920-8045 GCA_964603075.1 uncultured bacterium | reverse complement strand
CCAGGCCCAGGATTTGCTGTTAGGGTATTGGGCGAGGTCACACGAAAGAGGGTAGAGATAGTTCGAAAGGCGAGTTATATAATCGAAGACGAACTGATTAAGTCAGACCTTTATGAAGAAGTCTGGATGGCATTTGCCGTTCTTTTGCCAGTAAAGAGCGTTGGGATACAGGGAGACGCACGGAGTTATAAATATCCAATAGTAATAAGGATTGTGGAGTCTAAAGACGCTATGACAGCCAATTTTTCAAGAATCCCCTATGATGTTCTGGAGAAGATTTCCACAAGGATTACAAATGAGATTGAAGATGTGAACAGGGTGGTCTACGATGTTTCAAATAAACCTCCCTCGACTATGGAATGGGAATAACTATTAAGAGAGTATGTTAGTTTTTCTTGACTTTTTTCTAATTATATGGTATAATTAATTTCTTTATATTCGCAAGATATGTTATTGAGGAGGATGCTATGGCAAAACGTAGGCTGACGAGGAAAGAACTGAAACATGATAGGTTCCTGGATTCTACTGCAGAATTTATGAGATATGCGAGTCACCACAAAAAGATAGTTGCTGGTGTGGTCGTGGTGATAATCATTTTATTGATAGCAACTCCATACTACCTGAACAACAGGAGGAAGACTATCGAAGAGGCTGATAGCAAATTGATGCAGGCAGAGATAGCTTACCTTCGGGGAGATTTTCAGAATGCCTATATGGAATTTGAGACTGTGATGACTAACCACAGGAGGACACCTGCGGGGAAGAAAGCACTTTACTTTATGGGTCATCTGATGCAACTGCAGGGACAACCCACAGAAGCAATAAAATATTTTGAGCAGTTTTTATCAGTATTCAAGGATCCTGTTCTCAGCCCTGGTGCAATGCTGGGCATAGGTTCCTGTAAGGCTCAGCTCGGTCAGACCGATGAGGCAATGGAGTATTACAAAGAAACAACGGAGAAATATCCCGGATCCTATTTCGCTCAGGTTGCCCTTATGGAACTTGCGAGTTTGAAAGAGGCTACAGGAGACATAGATGGCGCAAAATCGGTTTTACGAGAGATCACCAGGAGGTATCCGAAAACTGATATCGCCAGAGAGGCCGAGGGCAGGATCTCGTTCCTCGAGGGTATGAGTGCTGCATCCCCCCCAGGTGTATTACCCGGCACTCAGATAGAGATGGAGATAGAGCGACCAGAATAATACTATAGATTAGGTTTATAAATTTGAGAATTGGTGTATTTCTTTAAAGGAACGGGTCTCTACCTTCTCCATGCCCTCGACTGCCAGTGGTGTGCCTCCTTCTCCCATTTCTTGAGTTTTTTCGTCAATCTTTCGTACTCTTCCTTTGAAACGTATTTGCTCTCTTTAGTGACTATCTTCTTAAACCTCCTATCGTGTCTTCCCCCTTCGAATTCCGTTTCGAGGAATAGCATAACGATTTTTTCGAGGTCAGCTTGGTCTGTATAGGCTGCTGAAATTGTTATCACATTTGCATTGTTATGCTTTCTCGCAAATTCTGCCATCTGGGGTGTGATACAAAGCGCCGCATAGGCACCTTTGACTTTGTTTGCTGCAATGCTCATTCCGATACCTGTATTGCATATGAGTATGCCCCTTTCATATTCGCCCATTGATATTCTTTCCGCAAGTGGAATTGCAGTATCAGGATAGTCCGAAGATTTTTTACCCTTTACTCCCATATCCTTGAACTCAATCTTTTTGGCCTTAAGTATCTTTTTTACCTTTTCTTTCAACTCATATCCCCTGTGATCTGAAGCGATTAGAATTTTCATAAAACCCCCCATAAAAAAGAAAATAAAATATCAAATATTAAAGAAATGAGCAACTGAATTCACTGCCTGACATAGATTTTACGAGCTTAATTTATTTACTCTTTTCCATTCTGTAGGAAAAACTAACCAATCTAAATCATTTTTTTATTGGCTCCTGCGAGAGCCTTCCATAATGGAGTACCCTTGGAGAGGAAGTTTATGGCATTAGTTTTCATTCCTTCAATTTTATAGGGACAACCACTTTCCGGATGAAGTTTTACCCTGAACTCCTTCATGGTATCCATAAATGTTATGCCCATTCTACCTATTGCCCATCTGTGTCTCACAAGTGGATTAGACGAGAAGCAGGCAATGTATTCAAGGTCTTTAGCCAGATTCCTGACCAATTCCGTGTGCCTCCCAAAGGGGTAGGAGAGAAATCTTACGGGTTTTCCAATCTGGTCCTGGATGGTTTTACGCGATAGGTCCATTTCCATTTTTATTTCCTCCCGCGAGAGCCTTGTAAGGTCTCTATGTGTATGAGTATGGGAATCTATTTCAAAGCCCATATCCGAAAGCTCTCTAAGTCTCGTCCAATTCATGTGTCCTCGTATGCTAAAACCAGCATCCCATGTACTTCTCTTACCGCAGTAACCTGATATTGCAAATATTGTTGCTGTGAATCCATAATCCTGGAGTATTGGGATGCCCTCTTCGTATACATTGTCGTATGCATCATCAAAGGTGATAAGTACCGATTTGGGTGATAGGTTATCACTGAAAATCTCATGTGCCCTTATTGAAGTGAATCCATTCCTGTGCAACCATCTTATCTGATTCTCAAATCTTCCCTTTGGCAGCCATATACCACTTGCCTCGAAGGGTGCTATACTGTGATAAAGGAGTACGGGAACATTTGCAATCATGATTGTAACTCAGATTTATCTTTCGACAGTCACGCTCTTTAATTCTTCCTTCCTTCCGAGAAACCTCTCAACCAAGTCAACTTGATTGCCCGTTATGTCACTGAAGAAGAACTGATGTTTAGGAATCCTCTGCGCGCTTTCTAAACCGTTCTTATTGAGGAGCACTCTCACGTATCTTGCAACCTCAATGGCAGAGTCGATAAGATTTACCTTTGGTCCCATAACATCGCCTATAACATCCTTTAAGATGGGGTAGTGTGTACAGCCCAGTATGAGTGTATCTACGTCTCTTCTTTTGAAGGGATTCAGATAGAATTCAACTATCTCTCTTGTAAATGACTTCTCACCAAGACCTTCCTCGGCAATCGGGACGAGAAGCGGGCAGGCTTTTTGCACAATGGTGAATTTTTGACCCAATGCATTCAGGTAGACATCCGAGTTTATAGTAGCATTTGTTCCAATTACACCTATTACAGCTCTTGCAAGGCTGAGGGCTTTATCGACTGCAGGTTTTATAACCCCAACAAAGGGAATATCGCTGTAGTAGTCTTCAAGTTCTGGCAGGGCGTTACTGGAGGCAGTGTTGCATGCCACAACAATAAGTTTCACCCTCTTCTCGAGGAGAAATTCAACAATCTCCCTGGAGAATCTCGTTATTGTATCCTTTGATTTGGAGCCATACGGTACCCTTGCTGTATCACCAAAATAGATAATATCTTCGTTTGGAAGCTCCTTTATTATCTCCCTTGCGACCGTCAGTCCGCCAATGCCTGAGTCAAAAATACCAATAGATTCATTCATAATTCATCTGTCTTTCGTAGGCATTTACAAAGTTTTCTAAACCCCGGACTATACCCATGGCAATATTTGCAACAAAATTTTCGTTCGCCAATTTTTTTTCACAATCTGGGTTGGATAGAAATTCTCCCTCAACGAGAACTGCTGGCATATAGGCACCTCGCAAGACATGGAAGTTTGCCTGTTTTACACCTCTGGAGGGTACTCTTGCAATTTTCACGATGGATTCCAGAATAGATGCGGCAAGGTCTTTTGACTCAGTAAGATGCTCTGCCTGAGAGAGGTCCCACATTATAGATTCAAGGTCGGGTTCCAACTCTCTTTCTTCAAATTCTATTACACTGTTTTCCTTTGCCTCAACAGCCCTTTCCCAGTCGGTTCTTGCCTTTGACAGAAAATAGACCTCACATCCTCTGGTATTTCTGTTTCTTGACGCGTTCAAGTGGATCGAGACAAAAATATCTGCCCCATTTTGATTTGCAATATTCGTCCTCTCCTGAAGAGGTATGAATATATCTCTGTCTCTAGTAAGGATACATTTTATACCGGACTTTGCAAGTTCACCAGCCACCTGTTTTGCGATTTTCAATACCACGTCCTTCTCTCTCATTTTGCCTTTCCCTACCG
>CAZRTU010000070.1:0-3910 GCA_964603075.1 uncultured bacterium | reverse complement strand
TCCTTCCCACCATGGCCTGCGTCTATTACCAGCTTTTCTATACATACTATACGGTCCAACATTACCAGACCGCTCGGACAGGTGTCAATGACGAGGTTGAAGCTGGACTTTAAAAGAGGGAAAAGCATTGAGGACGCAAGAAAGATTCCATCCTCGGTCTTCCTAACAGGCAGTGGAAAGTTATACGGTTTTCCGTCAATCGTCACCCATGGTGAACCGTCCGTAAGAACTATATTCTTGTTTCCCTTTTGCCAGAAGAATCTGCCACTCTTCTGAAGATAGGTTATTTTGCTTCCCAGAAGCTGGGATATCGGTTCCAGATTTAGATATGAGAAATCATCAAATTCCCTGAGGCTTACTTCCACCTCATTGCCGTTGTAATTTGCTGTATAGAGTAGCAGGAAGATTAATACTTTTAACATAACTTAAAGTCGATAATCTTTTAGAAGTTCTTTGGGTTTTTACCTATGGACTGTCTTGCCTCTCTAATCAACTCCCGTTCCTTAATTTTTTGTCGCTTTTCGTATTTGGCTTTACCTTTGGACACTGCAATCTCGAGTTTGGCTATGCCCTTCTCGTTAAAGTAGAGCGAGAGCGGAATTAGTGTAAATCCCCTTTCCTGAACCTTAGCGTACAACCTCTTAATCTCATTCTTGTTTAATAATAACTTTCTCTTTCTCCTTGTAGCGATCTGTTCCATCCCCTTTTCATAAGGGGCAATATACATCCCTATAATAAAGACCTCTCCATCTTCTATTATACAGTAGGCATCGCGAAGATCGGCTTTTCCCTCTCTTATAGATTTAACTTCAGCACCCTTGAGGGCGATTCCTGCTTCATACCTCTGGAGAATGTGATATCGGTGTTTTGCCCTCCTATTTTCTATAGATTTCATCTACCTTCCCTGCCTTCAGACATTTGGCACATACCCATATTTTTTTGGATTTTCCATCAACCTTTACAGAAACCTTTCTCAAATTTGGTTTCTGGTATTTCTTCGTTACATTGTGAGCATGACTCACGTTCGCTGAAACGAGTCTCATCTTTCCACATATCGCGCACTTTGCCATCATCCCTCCGAAGTTAGAAAATTCACTATGAATAAAAGTGATTATGAAACTTTGATACTTATGATTACACAGATTTAGACCACAGATAATACAGATATAGGACGCACCTGCCTGGCGTCCGCCTACCGGTAGGCAGAGCAGGCGGGGATTAACACAGATTAATAACTTGGGACCAAAGACTAAAGACCGAAAACCAATGACCTAATAACCTAGCGACCCAAAAACTTAATGACTTTTAAAATATCAGAGCTCATCAGCGTCTAGAGAAAAATAGGACGCAGATTAACACTGATTAAAGATACTGGGGAGCAGACACAAAGGACGAATAACCTAATGATATGATTACCCAATGACTATCAGTTAATGCTTAGTGCCTACTGCCTAGTGCATAGTTTTCTAACTGTGATGTGCCTTATTATACCATCATTTTTGTATTTTGTCAACAATTTTTACGTGCAGCCCAAGCGTATTAAAAAATTTTCTTGACAAACCCCAAATTCTGTAGTATAATAAATTGAAAATGAAAATCAATTTCAAAAATAGGGAGATTGAGAGGATCAAATGGTACCTCAAAGAAAAGGGGTTAAAGCAATCACTCAAGAGGGAGATTATCGCCAGTGTTTTTTTCGGTGCTGATAAGCACTTCAGTGTAGAGGGACTCTATGATATAATAAAGGAGCAGGAACCTGATATAAGCTTTTCGACTGTCTATAGAGCCTTAAAACTCTTTAAGAAGGCTGGACTTGCGAAGGCATCAAGGTTCATGGATGGAGTAACCAGATATGAACCGGTGCATCCAGAGGAGCATCACGACCATCTGATCTGTCTCGGATGTGGTAGAATTATCGAATTCACTAATAAGGACATTGAGAAACTCCAAAAGGGGGTGGCTAAAGTTCACGGATTTGAGCTTATAAGTCATAAATTAGAACTTTATGGTTATTGTGATGAATGTAAAAACAAACATTAACTTTTTTCAAAATGGAGGATAGGTGGCGACTGTAAATTTAGCAGTGATGAGAGCTGGTGAAAGTGGAAAGATCTTGAATATAGCTGGTGGTTTTGGTCTCAGACGTAGATTGGAGGCACTCGGAGTCAGGTTAGGAGTCAGGATAACCAAAATATCCGGTGCTGCTTTTAGAGGACCAGTCGTCGTGCGTGTTGGTAATACCACGGTTGCCCTGGGGCATCATATGGCGAGAAAGGTTAGAGTGGAGGTGCAATGAAGATTCTTCTTATGGGCAATCCAAATGTTGGGAAGAGCGTTATATTCTCAAGGCTTACAGGTGCTCACGTTATAGCATCGAATTATCCGGGCACAACTGTCGAATTTACAAAGGGGTATATGAGGTTGGGTGGTAAAAAGGTAGCGGTAATCGATGTCCCTGGTACTTACACCCTTGAGCCCACGAGCAGGGCAGAAGAGGTTGCCGTAGAGATGTTAAAAAAGGCGAAAGAAGAGTCTGATAGTATGGTGATAAACGTTGTGGATGCCACGAATCTTGAGAGGAATCTAAATCTCACCCTCCAGCTTTTAAAGCAAGGTCTGCCCGTTTTGATCTGTTTGAATCTATGGGATGAAACCAAACACGTTGGCATCAACATCGATTATGAAAAATTGGAGGATATACTTGGCGTTCCCATTGTTCCAACCTGTGCAATATCGGGTGAAGGAATCGCAGAGTTGATAAGAAGACTGCCCGAGGCAAGAGAGAATACATACGATTACAGAGAAGAGGATAGATGGTCAGAGATCGGAAAGATAGTGGAGAGTGTTGAAAAGATAAGCCACAGACACCATACATTTCTTGACAGACTTGGCGAGGCATCGGTAAAGCCTGCAACAGGAATTCCAATTGCAATAGGGGTTCTCATAGCGAGTTTTGCTATTATAAGACTTATCGGTGAATCGCTTATTCGCTATCTATTTGAACCAGTATTTGAGTATCTGTGGAAGCCGGTTTTGATTAAGTTGAGTGTCTTGCTTGGCTCGAGTGGTTTTCTTCATGATGTTCTCATTGGAAAGGTTTTCTTATTTAATCCCGAGTCCGAGAGCTTCGTAAGCGGCATGGTGGAGACAGGAAAGATGATTGCAGGGAATTCAGTAGTCGTAAAGACTTTGTCAGGTGAGCTTGTACCTGCCGTGGTGACCGTAGATTTCGTGCAGTCATTGGGGCTTTTATCTACCGGACTGTTCGTGCCATTCGCAATGGTCCTACCTTACATCGTATCATTCTATCTAATGCTATCATTTCTCGAAGATTCAGGCTATCTTCCAAGGCTTGGGGTGCTCATGGATAATTTCATGCACCGACTTGGACTCCATGGACTTACTATAATTCCCATGATGCTTGCACTGGGTTGTAATGTGCCAGGCGCATTGGCTACAAGAATTCTTGAAACAAGGAGAGAGAGGTTTATTGCTGCGACGCTGATGGCTATTGCCGTTCCCTGCATGGCTCAAATTGCCATGATATTCGGTCTCGTTGGCAGATTTGGCATCAGGGGATTGGCCCCAGTTTTTGGCACTCTATTCGTGGTCTGGTTGCTACTGGGAATTGGGTTGGGAAGGTTTCTTCCAGGAGAGTCTCCCGAGATATTCGTGGAGATACCCCCTTATCGAATACCCAATTTCAAGGCTCTTTTAAAAAAACTCTGGATGAGAACACACTGGTTTCTCAGGGAGGCTATACCTTTTGTACTGCTTGGGGTAGTTTTGATAAACATCCTCTATTCACTTCATGTTATTAATTTTTTGGGTAAGGTGTTGGCTCCTATAATTACTGGGGTTCTCGGCCTTCCCGGCGAGGCAGTTGTAGCACTCCTTATAGGTTTTTTGA
>CAZRTU010000069.1:0-8067 GCA_964603075.1 uncultured bacterium | reverse complement strand
TAATATGTGTTTGGTCTCATCAGTTAATGGAGTGTGAATAGAGATGTAATCCGATTCCTTAATCAATCTGTCAAAGTCCACCATGTTGATTCCTTCTGCCTTAGCATACGGGTCAAAGGCTATTACATTCATACCAAGTGCCTTTGCCCTGTTAGCAAGCTCCCTTCCTATTCTTCCCATACCTATGATACCAAGCGTTTTACCATATAATTCTGTTCCCTTTAGCGCTTTCTTCTCCCATTTACCCTCCTTTATACCTGCAGTTCCCCTCGCTACGTGTCTTGCCAGGGCAAACATATGGGCGATTGAAAGCTCTGCTACTGATGCAGAAGAGGCGGCAGGAGTATTTATGACCTTTATTCCCTTTCCCTTAGCATAGGAAACATCTATATTATCTATTCCAACACCACCCCTTATTATGAGCTTAATATTCTCCATCTTGTCAATCATATCCTTGCGCACCTTTGTAGCAGATCTCACTATCATGCAGTCGTAATCTTTTACCTTATCAGGCAACTCTTCCTTTGGAAGAGAAGAGAGATCGTCAACCTCCAATCCTAATTTTTCCAGTTCGCTAATTGCCGTCTTTGCTATTGGGTCGGCTATGAGAATCTTCATAAAACCTCCATTGTTATATGTAAGTAATTTTCAAAAATCCTGCCCCAGACATGCCTATCGATAGGCAGGGAGCAATGTGCGAATAGTGAAGAGGGAAAAGCGACGGTCGAGAAATCACCTAACATTCTTTTTAAACCACAGACCTGCTTGCCGCAGGCAGGGCACGCAGAGAACTCAGAGCATTTTTGAATTTTAATACCTGCCTACCGCAGGCAGGTTTGATATTTAATCTTTCTGTATTTGTAGGCAGTTCAAACCTTTGATTTTTTAAGTTCTTACATTTACCATATCGTTCCGCGCTTTACGCCCTACGCATTACACCGTTTAATTTTTGATCTTTAATTCCTGACTGCCCTGCCTACCGGCAGGTCTACCTATCGGTAGATAGGCAGGCGTCAGGCAAGTTGTATATTTGATTTTTGATATTTTATATTTAATATTAACTCCCTGCCTACCGGCAGGCAGGTGTGGTTTGTCATATCCGTTCATATTCTAGTTAACACTATTTTAGTATCTCCATTGCCCTGGAGACGCCCTTCCCTAATTCCACAGAGTAACCCAGGTCCTTCAGGGAGAGTTCAAGGGCGGATATAGCAGTTACGACATCAAACTCACCCATAAAACCGAGGTGAGCTATTCTTATTATCTTTCCCTTGAGGTGAGCCTGACCTCCTGCTACTAATACACCGTATTTCTTGTCGAGTGTTTTTTTAAGTGCTCCACCATCTATCCCTTGAGGAACATTTACGGCGGTTACCGCATTGGCTGGATTCTTTGAGAATAAAGTGAGTCCAAGTTTCTTTACGGCTTCTCGAGTTGCAGTTGCAAGCTTTGCATGTCTTTGGAGCATGTTCTCGACACCTTCTTCTTTTATTCGCGAAAGTGCTTTCTCAAGTGCTACCACAAGGGATACACCTGGAGTATAAGCAGTCGGAGATTTCTTCTCGAGAGCCTTCCTCTGTTTCACAAAGTCGAAGTAGTATTTAGGACACCTGGAGTTCTCCCCGATCCTCCATGCCTTGTCAGACACGGACGCAAATGCGAGACCTGGTGGCAGCATTAATCCTTTCTGACTGCCGGATACGCAGATATCGACACCCCACTCATCATTTCTAATATCGCAGGCTCCCAATCCAGATATTGCGTCCACGACAAACATAGTATTTGGCTTTCCCCTTATGATTTCTCCATACTCTTTTATGGGAAAGAGTGTACCTGTTGAGGTCTCACAGAGCGTTGTATATACTACCCTGATGTCGGGATGCTGGTTTAGCAGTCTTTTTACATCCTCAGGTTTTCCGTAATCTCCCCAATCTACTTCAAGAGGGACCACATCTACGCCGAACGCATTGCATATCTCAGCCCATCTCTGACCAAATTTTCCTCCCATGACGCAGAGCGCCTTTTCACCAGGAGAGAGCATATTGGAGACTGCTCCTTCCATCGCGCCAGTACCAGATGAGAGGAAGATAAGGACTACATTTTGAGTCTTGAAAACAAGCTTCAGGTCTTCGCTAACTCTATCATATATCTCAGCGAACTCTGGGGTTCGATGGTGTATTATAGGCTTAGCTTCTGCAAGTCTTACATCGTCGGGGACAGGAGTGGGACCGGGTGTCATAAGATAGATTTTTCTCATAGCGCCTCCTATTGGTTGCGATGCGGATAAGTTAGATAGGAATAAATACAAAGGATGTAGATAAATGGATCTGAGAGGCGTGGGTCGGGATCGAACCGACGAATAGCGGTTTTGCAGACCGCCCCCTTAGCCACTTGGGTACCACGCCTTAATTACATTTATAGAGGGCAAAAACCCATCGGATTATAACATAAATTTGATCAAAAGTCAAGTAAAATCAATGCAATAAGCGTTTAAGAGAATTGGACGCACCTGCCTGCCGGTAGGCAGGGCAGACAGGGTTTGCCCTACATTCAAAGCAATATTTTAGCGAATCGTAGGGCAAGTCAGCCTTGCGATAATATCTCCTCCTGTGGTCATATGATACTATCGAAGATATGTTATCTTCTTTTGATCTTCGAGGTTTCCTGCTGTGATTTTGAGGAAATAAATACCACTGGCTACCTTATTTTCTTCCTCATCTCTACCATTCCAGTGTACCGTGAAGGTGCCTTTTTCCTGCTGTGCGTCAACGAGCGTTCTAATCCTTCTTCCTGATATATCAAATACCTCTAATCTTACCTTTTCCGTACTCGACAAGCTATAACTTATAATGGTCTTTCCCGTAAACGGATTTGGCGTGTTTTGATACAATCTAAGCTTGGATGAGCCGTCTTCTGATTCGCTTATGCCTTGCTGGGGTGATGGACCAACAGTAGCCCTTACGTGAATGTCACCATCAAATACCTGCCAGTAGCCTGAATAATTTACGGTTGAGCGAGCAGCAACCATTGGACTGTCGTATAAAACCACCGGGATGTCGGAGATGAATTCACATCCGATATGAAAGTCTGATGCAAGGTCAATAGAGTAATCTCTTAGATCGACCGGTGTCCAGGCTTCAGGTTCGGATGTAGTATTAGAGGGGTATATCTTAAATGAATCGATTATGTCCGAGCCAGGCAAACCGCTCGCATCAGACCAGAGATGAAAGTAGACAGAGTCGAGGTCGTGACTCGGATCCGTGTAGAAGCGGAGTAGTGCCGTTGTAAGTCTGACGCTGTCACGTACAGTGGGTGAAAATCTGACAGCGATCTTTTCGCCTGGGTCAAATTGGACTATATATTCCGCATCACCGTCGTCATAAAAGAGTGGTATGCCAGAGATGTATCCGTACTCAGGAGAATCAGCAGTGTTTGGTGGTGTAACTCCATCTGAGGCACTGATATAATATTCGACAAATGTGCCGGCTTCACTCTCTGGAATCGTGAAATAATAGTCATCTTCAACATTACTATCAGGCAGCACGTCCGCTGTGTAGGGCTCGACATCGAACTTATAATTTATATAAGCCTCGCTAATTCCCGATACGTCTCTTATCTCAGCTAAAATAGATACGTCGCCCGTCTTTGGGAAAGTATCGGATAAAGGGATGTGGATTATTAGAGGTGCTGAGGTGTCTACTAATGAGCCCGTAATAGACACATCGTCAATATACCATCCATCCATTTGAAGGGCACCGTCAGAGGTAAGACGAAATCTTATCCTCGCGTCAGGCTCACCAGCAAAACCACTCAAATCTATGGTTTCTATACCCCATTCATTCTGTTCTCCGGTATATGATTCAACTTCTATCCAACTCGCCCCGTTATCTGTAGATACCTCTATGTGCCCGAAATCGAAACTTTCCTCTATAGTGTATTTAGTCCAGAAGGATAGGGTTACACTTAAGTATTCAGATAGGTCAAGGGGAGGTATAGCCATAACGGAATCATTTGTATTTGGTGCGTAATCACCCTCTGGACTATCTGTCAGGGAATGGAACTCCGAGTGATACTCCCCATCTGTAATGTGCCATCCGCCTATCCAATTCCCGGGGCCGGATTCGAAATCGTCGAAGAAGCTGTCAGGTAAAGTAGCTGGTATGAGCGTTAAATATATTGTTGTGTCGGATGCAACATTGAGCATCGAATCCACAGGATCATAGCCATCGTGATAAAACACGAATGTCTGGTCACCGAGAGGTACTTCAAATAGAATATATTCTCCATGAGGGTCAGTAGCAACAATGTTTTCTCCCTGTGCAACTACAGTTCCGCTCGAATCAGGGGGATCATCAGAGAGTCCTACAGTTCCAGTCACCGTGAAAGTTCCCTGATATTCTGATACCCATATGTCGAAGTTTCCATATCCTCCGAGTCTATCAAATGAGGTAAAGTAGAGACAACTCCCATCAGAGGAGATGCATGGAAACTGGTCTAAATCATTGGTGTTTATAATTGGACCAAGATTTGTCGGTTCTTGCCATTCCCCACCTATGGATCTTGAGACCCATATGTCGCTATTCCCCTGTCCACCACTTCTGTCAGAGTCAAAATATAATTTGGTCCCATCACTCGATATCCATGGTCCTTTTTCACCTTCTACGGTATTTATAACGTGTCCTAAATTTACAGCCCCCTGCCAGGTTCCATCAACCTTCTCGGACACATATATGTCATTGTCACCATATCCATCAGGTCTGCTTGATGCAAAATAGAGTCGTTGGCCATCACTTGATATACACGGAGACCAATCATTATATGATGTATTTATTGAGTCCCCGAGATTCACTGGTGATTGCCACACACCCTCAACCTTTTCAGAGACCTATATGTCATAACCTCCGAGTCCTCCTGGTCTGTTGAGAGACATAAAGTAGAGATAATTTCCGTCGTTAGATATGCAGGGTGTAAAATCGATGCTTGTAGTATTTATTGAATCACCCATGTTAACTGGTAGCTGCCAAATTCCACCAGTCTTTTCAGAAACCCAGATATCAGCACTTCCTACACCCCCAGATCTAAAGGAAGCGAAATATAGTGTGTTACCATCACTCGATATAGAGCAACTGTTATCAGCGACAGGGGTATTTATATTCGGACCGAGGTTTTCAGGAGGTTGCCATTGCGCAGAGAGACTATTGTAGATAAAAACCGCAATGACAACAAGGAACACAGCTGGGTATTTGCGCATGATACCTCCTTTTTAGGGTAAAAAGATGTACAGGGCTCCTACGAGATTCAGGTAATTGAGTTGTAGAGGCATCGGCAATAGAAGAGTATATTAACAGGTTTATCTTATAGCGATTGTTTACCTCCTGATTAATCTAAATATGGCAAACAGGAGGGTTAGAACTATGCTCAGGATTATACAGGTAGTTAAGGGGAAGTGGAAGGTAAAATTATCTCTTTTAAGGTGTATATCGCCTGGTAGCTTACCAAGCCATGGAATCCTCCCAGAAAAAAAGAATACGAGACCAATGACCACGAGCAAAATGCCTGCTATTATCAGAAGCCTACCTATCTGCCCGGAGTGATGCATATCTTGCCTTCAGATTTTCAAGGACCTCATAGGCGACCTTGAATTCTCCAATGGGCTTGTAGGGCTCGAGGTCACCATGTGAATCCGAACCTCCCGTTACAACGATACCCGTCTCATTGGCAATCCTGAGATATCTCTCAATATCATCCTGTCTATGTTTCGGGTACCAGACCTCCAGTCCTTCTATACCGTCATCTATAAACCTGCATACGAGATCGTCATCCCCGAGATATATCGGATGGGCAAGTACAGGAATGCCACCAGCCTCCTTTATTATCCTGACAGCCTTTTTGACCCTTACATTTGGTTTGGGAACGTAACAGGGTTTATCGTTGCCAATAAAAAGAGAGAAGGCTTCGCCCAATTTAGTTATGATACCCTTTTCCAGAAGTACTCTCGCTATATGTGGTCTACCGATGATTTCTCCTTTTACCTTTTCTGCTACCTCTTCCATAGTTATATCAAAACCAAAGTCGTTCAATTTTTTTACCATCTTCTGCCCACGTTTAATGCGTGCTAACTTGAGTTTTCTCAAGAACTTGGTTAGACCTTTGTTCCTATGGTCAATAAAATATCCAAGCACATGAATACTCTTATCGTATTCTCTGGCAGAGAGCTCGACTCCCTTGATTATCTCCAGGCCGAGAGTGGCGCCGTAATTATCGAGTGCATCTACGCAGTCATGGTCAGTAAATGATATTGCACTCAGTCCAGATTGTTTTGCCTGTCTTATTACCTCATCTGGTGTCAACGTGCCATCGGAGTATGTCGTGTGTATGTGAAGATCGATGAACATAAACGGCAGAGAGTAGCAAATAGATAACTACAGAGAATAGAAAAAATAAAGAAAAAGACAGAGAGAAATAGTCCTTATTGAAATTGTTGAACCTACTTCAACAAATCCAATGCAAGCTCAACTGCCTGTTTTGGCGTCTCTGCCCTGATTATCTTTTCGTCTATATCCCAGGTCTTGAGCCCTATAACAGGTATATCCAAAGAGAGTGCGAACACTATCTCTGATAGAGTTCCATATTTTCCGTCTATTGCAATTAAGCACTCTGACGACTTAACAAGTATTACATTTCTTGCGTCTCCCATACCAGTCACAATTGGTATATCTATGTAGGGATTAGCAGATGAAGCAATCTCTCCGGGAAGTATTCCTACGGTAATACCCCCTTGTTCTTTTGCTCCTTTTGCGGCATATTCCATTACGCCTGTCAAACCACCGCAGACGAGAATTGCACCATGTCTGGCAATCTCCCTGCCTACCTCGAATGCAATCGGCTTAATATCCACTGTAATTAAAGACCCTCCTGAAACCCCTATTAGATGACGTCTCATAATGTTTATAAAAAAATTTCTGTTTCAGACATTCTCTTTGAGAAAATCGTATACCTTTCTTGCATATTTCTTACCTATCCCTGGGGCAGATTCTATTTCTTCGGGGGATGTGCTCTTCAGTCTCTCGACAGAACCAAAGTTTTTGAGCAGGATGGCTCTGCGTTTTTCTCCGATGCCGGGTATCTCGTCAAGTAATGAACCGGTTCTATCGCGAAGCTTCCTGTGATATTCTATTGCAAACCTGTGTGCCTCATCCCTTATTCTCTGTAGTAACCTGAGTGCAGGAGAAGATTTGGGTATGCTTATTACCTTTCCCTGAGGTGTATACAATTGCTCAAACCTCTTAGCGAGCCCAAAAATCGGGATTGTTTTTATGGACTTATTCCTCATGGCTTTGTAAGCGCTCCTTACCTGTGTAATTCCGCCGTCTATTATGACAAGGTCTGGAAGCTCTCCATTTCCTTCAAACCTTCTCTCCACTATTTCTCCAATTGCCCTGGGATCGTCGATACCCTTTACATCTCTTACTTTGAATCTCCTGTAGAGTGATTTATATTTCCTGCCTTCTTTAAAGGCAATCTTGGAACCGACCATATGCTCGCCGTAGATATTTGATATATCGTATGCCTCGATAAGTCCTGGAGGTCTTTCCAGATGGAGATATCTGGCGAGTTCAGCGAGAGAATGCGGTGTTCTCTCAGGTAATTCCACATTCAGATGGATTTTGGCATTTTCCTCTGCAAGTCTTACAAGAGAGAGTTTGACCCCCTTTCTGGGAAGGTTTATCTTTATCTTCCTCTTTGCCTTCTCCCTAATCCAGGCTTTCAAGAGTTCCTTCTCTCCAACGGAAGGCAGGACGATCTCATCAGGCACATAGAAAGTATCCTTGTAGTAGTGTACAAAAAAGGTATCGATTATATCTTCCTCAACTGAGCCAGGAACCGTTTTCAGGACGTAGTGTTCAGCGCCTATCATTCTGCCGCTTCTAATCTTTAACACTGCAACAACTGCAATCCTGCTTTTTCTCTCTACACCGAATACATCTATACTCTTCCTTGATTTCAGTACAACCTTTTGAGTCCTTTTTATCTCCTCTAAAGCCCTGAGTCTGTCTCTTATAATTA
>CAZRTU010000068.1:0-8085 GCA_964603075.1 uncultured bacterium | reverse complement strand
TATTAGAGCCCTGAGACGAGCGAGGTTACCCCTTTTGTACACACAGGGTTATAAACCCAGACCCAAGGTCTCATTTTCACCACCTCTTACACTCGGTTTTACCTCTGATGCTGAATATTTTGATGTATTCCTGGAAAGACCTTTTTCATATATAGGAGATAGGTTGAATAAAGCAGTCCCAAAAGGCTTAAGGATAAACAGGGTCGATTTACTCCCGCCAAAGACTCCCTCTCTGGCATCGACCATGACCTCCCAAAGGCTATTTGTAGAACACAAAGCCAAAGGTCCAGTTGATTTTATGAACAGGAAGAGTATAAAGCTAAATGGTCTTGATATAAGACCCTCTGTATTGGAGATAAAAGAGAAGGAGGGAGGTACTGAAATACTTATGAGATTGGGCAAGGTAAAACCATACTTCTTATTACAGGTATTATTCGATCTCACAGAAGATGAAGCTAAACTCCTGAACGTTACGAGGATTGGTTGGGAATAAGCTTAGGAAGAATCTCTCCCGCCTTACCCAAGAGTGAGACATCCGATATCTCGCTCACAGGTGTTCTCTGGAGATTCACCTCGATAATCTTCGCCCCCCTTTCCTTCGCTATTTTGGGGATGGAGGCTGCTGGATATACCATACATGAAGTACCCACTACTAAGAGAGAATCGCATTGAGAGGCGCCGGAGTAGCCCCTGGAGATCTCACCCTGTGGAAGCGATTCGCCGAACCATACAACACCTGGCCTCAAGATGCCACCACACCCACATAGAGGAGGAATCACCTTCAGTGGTACGTCCGTGTTATATAAGACCTTGCCGCACAATGTACACCTCATCCTCCATATATTGCCGTGGAGCTCTGCAATCTTCCTATTTCCCGCCTTTGAGTGGAGTCCATCTACATTCTGGGTGACCAGCAAAAATTGCGGAAAAACCCTCTCAAGTCTTGCAATCATCCTATGTGCAGGATTCGGTCTCGCTCTCCTTATGATCTCTCTTCTCCAATTATACCACTCCCACACAAGTCTGGGGTCCCTATCAAATGCTCCAGGTGTGGCGAGTTCTTCAGCCCTGAAATTTCTCCATAGACCATCTTTTCCTCTAAAGGTTGGTATACCACTCTCCGCAGAGATACCTGCTCCTGTGAGTACAACAAGATATCCGGTCTCTGCGATTATTTTTTTTGCATAATCAATTGCTGAGCCCATTTTTTAAGATTATCTTATTACAGGGAATTTCCCAGAGTTACGTAATGAATAAGTCAGTAGATACAATCCTTTGAAATTATGTTTTTCAGGTAGGTCTTGCCCTAGATCCCAACATATCGTAGGGCAGGGTTTCAGCCTTGTCTTACGACTTACGCCCATTGCCTATCCGCCCATCGCCTATTGTCTATGCCCTACGCCCCACATCACACACCACACTCTCCTCTCTCCTCTGTAATCTATGCAACCGTTGGTTAATCAATTTTCAATACCTTCGCTCCTCGAATCTTTCTATTTTTAAGCTCAAGCAATGCCTTATTTGCTTCGGATAAAGAGAACTCCTGAATTTCTGGTTTGATGGGAATCTCGGCAGCGAGCTTCAGAAATTCGCTTACATCCCTTCGGGTGACATTAGCTACACTCTTTATCTCCTTCTCCATCCAGAGGTGGGTCGGATAGTCTAATTTCATAAGATATTGCTTGTCTATATCCTCTTTGCGAATTGCGTTAATAACAAGTCTCCCCCCACAATCTAAATTCCTCAATGCCTCCACTACTGGCTTCCAGACTGGCGTAGTATCTATTATAGAATCAAGCCTCTCAGGTGAGGTATCTTCGGTATCTCCAGTCCATACAGCTCCAAGCTCTCTGGCAAAGGACCTCTCCTTTGCGCTCCTGGCAAAAACAAAGACCTTGGTATTTGGATACCTGTGTCTTGTCATCTTGATGACGAGATGGGCTGATGCTCCAAATCCTGTGAGCCCTAAATTTTGTCCATCCTCTATACCTGTCAATCTCAGAGAACGGTATCCAATTGCGCCCGCACACAGAAGTGGAGCCGCCTCCTGGTCAGAGAATTCATCGGGAATCATATATGCAAAGTCCTCCAATACTTTCAGATATTCTGCATAACCTCCGTTCGCATCCCTTCCCGTTGCTCTGAAATCCTTACACAGGTTTTCTCTTCCCTCGAGACAGAATTTACACCTCCCACATGCAGAGTATATCCAGGCTATTCCCACCCTATCTCCTATATCATAACGTAGAGCTTGTCTGCCTTTCTTCTCTATCCTTCCAATAACCTGATGACCAAGAACCATAGGAAAGTGCTGCGGAGGTGTTCTCCCCTCTATTTCATCCAATTCGGTATGACAAACTCCACAAGCGGTAACCCTTACCAAGATCTCCTTATCCTTTGGTACAGGGATCGGCATCTCTACTAACTGTAGAGGTTCTGTGTCTTCTTCGAGATTGCATATTTTGTTAAGGACCATTGCCTTCATCTCAACTTACCTCCTCTCTTAAATCCTACATCAAAGATCCACAGATTTATCTCATTTGAGTCCTTTGAATGCATCCTGCCTGCTGTAAGGAAGGCTCATCGGGTCATTAAAGACAGTCATTAGGTCGTTGTGTCTTTGAGCCATTTGGTCATTAAGTCATAGCGTCTTTTTACCCTATTCATCCTATTCCCTATTCACTATTTTATAATTTCTTACGTTCCCTCCTCTCTCTTCCCAGTGTGAGATTGATAATCGATGGGAGAAAAAGGACGGTTGTTATGAAACATGCACCCACACCGAAAACAAGTAGAGCTCCAAGACTAATAAAACCGCGATACTTAGCAATTGTCAACGCACCGAAACCAACCATAGTAGTGAGCGATGTGAGCAATACAGCCTTTCCTGTGCTCTTTAGGACTACAGGAGTTCCGTGAAGACCCTCTACCCTGTAACGATGCAGTATATGTACACCATCATCAATACCGATCCCGACGATCATGGGAATACCCATCACATTAATCATAGTCAACATCATTCCAAAGGTCTTTAGAAGACCTATCATCCAGATACCTCCTGCAATAAGAGGGATCAGTCCTAACAACGCCATACGTATACTACGGAAATCAACCCAAAGTAAAAAGAAAACTATAAAAACTGTGAGAATGGTTGATCTCAAACCATCCCTGCCAATGTAGCGAATTAGTCTAAGGACAATTGGTGGGGTGCCTGTAATCTTTGGGCTAACCCTTTCCAATTGTTCGGAGAATCTTTTAAGGAATTCATAATTCCATACCTGATCATTACCGTAGATTGTAACAAGAAATCTATCACCTTTCTCGTTCATGTAGCGATTCTTTATATGCTCTGGAAGTTGATTAAGTGTAATAAACTCGGGGTTCGCCATCTTATATAATTTTAAACGAAGAATGGGGTAATATAATCGCTGAAAGAGACTTAATTGACTAACAGCCACTCCAGGATTCTGCCTTATTTTACTGACGATGTTAAGAATAATATTATCGGGGTTTTCTGCTTCTGGGTCACCTATGATACCCTTGCATTTAGAATCGACTTTATCTTGTCCCCCAATGAAAGCCAGTTGGGAGAGCTCATATATATTCATGTCAAGCCTTTCTAACTGCCAGATTATTTCGTCGACGTTGCTGTAAGTTATCAAAGCCTCCTCTTTATTGGCTTTGAGCGACTCCCTGATCCTCTGCACAAATGGACGGCGTTTCAGTTGTAACTCCCCAGGGGGGCAATAATCTCCTATATTTTCAACAAGGCTAAAAGATGGCATCTCCTTAGCCCTTTGGGCAATCTCCCACGATTCCTCAATAGAGGATGCTGTAACCATAGCAAAATCAGGGCTCAGGTCAAAGGCATTAATTATGGTATCCTGCAATTCAACACTAGGTAGGCCTTTCGGTTCCATGTTGAGCATGTTGAAATCGAACTGGACACGGGTTGACTGATATAGGAAAAAGGCGGTAAGAACTAAACCAATGATCAGATACAGCAGAGGTCTGCGGCTTATGCTCCTACCAAAATGTTCGAGCGCCTTGAATTCAATATTTACTGGTTTTACGGACCTCTTCTTCATCTTTGAAAGGAACCTTTCCCTCGCAACCAGCAGCGCAGGCAGTCCGATGATAGTAGTGGCCATAGAACAGAGGATACCAATACCCAGGACTATACCCATTTCTTTTATCCCTCTGGTCACAGAAATGGACAGGGCAAAAAAGGCAGCTGCTGTGGTCAATGCTCCTGTAATTATTCCTCCACCAGCACGAAGTAAAGTCTGTTCCATAGCACTGACAGAATCTCTATCAATAGTGCGGCGTTCACTGTATACTGATATAATGTGAATTGAATAGTCTATTCCGAGACCCACCAAAATCACAGCAAACATAATTGTCATAAGATTGAGTCGCCCGGGATAGATTCCGACGATACCTGCGGTAATGATAATCGCTATAACCAAGCTTAGCCCAGCCAATATAGGTGTACTCCACATACGAAATGTGAGAACAAAAAGCACCAGGACAAGTACAATCGCCAGAACAAAACTGACTCTCATATCCCTCAGATTATATTTCATCTCATCGCGTTGTAGAGGAATCGTTCCGGTGAGGCCTGCACGTACTCCTGGGAAATCTGGAAGTATCTTATCAATAATCGCCTGTATGCTATCTGTCGAAGCAACGTCCTTTTCTATGTCTATGGAAGAAAATGTCGGTTTAACTGTCATAAGAAGGATACGCTTGTCCTGAGAGATAAAGTAAGGATCGCCTACAAGAAAGCGTTCAACCGCAGAATCCGCCAGTGCCTGATTGGCGACTTCGGGCTTGCTTACGAAAGTATCCATCGTCAAAAGCCAGTAATGCAGCCCATCGAGAGAGCGAACGGCATTATCTTCTTTCTCTCTTGTACTGAGTGCCTCTTCATCGGCTATATATTCTTCTTCGAAGTTATCGTTAATGCTTGTCAGAAATGGAATGAGGTTCAAATCTTCAAACATCTCGACGCGCTTCTCCAGGTCTCTTGCCTCTGCCAGCATAAACCCGTGTTCTGCGAAGAAATCGTCGTCAATCTTATAATCAACTCGCTCCACAAGATCTTCAAGTCTCTCTACCTGCGGTGCAATTTCATCAGCAAACTGCTTTATCTGGTTTTCCGGCCCCTGCACAACTATAATCGAAGTAGATGCGCTCTTATACTCATTGAGTATTCTGTCAAATTCTCTTGCCATCGGGTCACGCATTGGAAGCAGATCAGACCAACGCATGTCCAGTCTCAGCCGCGATGCCGAAAAAAAAGCAAGCAATGTTACAACAAGTAATCCCCCAATTACCCACCAGGGGTGGATTGCAGCAAATCTTGCCCAGTTTCTTAGTAATCTCTTTCTCATCTTTGAATACTCCTTGAATCTTCTTTCAAATTTCAGAAGTACACTCGGCCACGTAGAATACAGCCGTTGCCCATAGTGCTACTGTAGACTTTTCCCTCTTCACCTATGTAGAGATTAGCCATCAAGGTTAGGTCCACATTTTCAAATATACTGTACTCTACTGTAGGCACTAATGCTACACTTCCATCTGATATGCTTGCGATTATTGAACAACCGAAACTCATCAAATATGTCGCAGGATAACTGATAAATCCATATACTTGGTCTCGGGAAATTGTCTTAATCTCCCCTGTAAAAAACCAAAGCCAATCGTTTAGGTCATATTCCTCACAACAAGCTTTTGATTTTGAATTGCGATGATATTCCCATAGAGCATATAAACCTGATTCGAATGTGTAATCTGAGCCGACAATGAATTCGTAAAAATCATCGTCATCCTCAAGGAAATTATAAATTCCTTCCCCCCAGACTCCCAAGCCAAAAAGTTCACCAACAAAATCTAAACCGATAATTCTCCGCCTTTGCTGGGTCATCTGAAATGTATAGTAATCTGTAGAAGTGTGTTGAGTTTCATATCCCATTATAGAGAAGTCGAAATGACCTACCCCAGCTTTTATTCGAAGCAGTTTGCCAGATTTTTCCCAATCCTCCTCTATAGGTGTGTAAAGAGCCGTTATACTCAATCTGGAGCCTAAGAAGAGGTCTAAACGTATAGCGTTGTGCCCTGGCTGCTCATAGGTGGGATCGAACACATCCTTAATATTTAATATATCTGTAGGGTTGGAAAAGTATGCTGTACCCAGCGATATTTGCTGTTTCCCCACGGTAAGAGCGAAACGGGCTATCGAGATGCGTGTATAGACATTATCGAGCGAAAAGGTGTCCCTGTACGTGAACTGAAAAAAAGAATTCATCTCCTGTGGAATAGATGAGACTAAATTATCCGGCAGAAAGTCAAGTAAATCCCAATTTCTTTTGCCGAAATATAACGTGAAGTTGACGTTTGCTCCGAATTCGATGTTTTCGAAGACCGAACTCTTAATATCAATTCTTAGTTTGTTTGCGTTGAGTTGGTAATAATCTCCGTCCTGGTATAATCCCATAAACTGAGGCTCAAAATACCCGTAGATTTCCAATTCCTGGGGGTGTAGGGAACTAATTATCAATATACATATACTACTTACAAAATACATTCTTTTCATTTTTGCATCCCCATTTCAGTAAAGAGGTCATCTGGTAGATCGACCTTGTAGCTAATTTCAATAAACTCCATACTGGTATGCGTATCATCAAGTTTATTATACATCACAATTTTCATAGGTGTATAGATACTATCGACGAGTTTAATATCACTACAGACCAGCTCTTTTTCCCAGAGATTGGGGTCTCTATCGTGGAAGTAATCGATCGCCAGAGGAACGAAAGTTTCCTTCTCGACCCACATTATAACTCTCGAATAGCTCGCAGCGCTTCCTTGTCTGCGCGTTAACTCCAGTTTGTAGCAAACCTTTCCTTGTTTCCTTTCTTCACCGTCGAGAACTGCATCATACCCTTCGATAAATTCGTCAGAAGCTCCCAGATCCTCGTAAGAAAAATCACTCCCCTCGAGTTTTTGTTTTTTGGCATGGGTAGCAAGTTTTCGAACCCTTTTCGTTCGCGGGAAATAGACCCAGATATCATTGGCATTGTTAAGCATAAGTATCGCTTGGTCTTTCACCCTGGGTGGCTTTACATACTTAAGCAGACTCTTCTCTCCCTGATTTTTTGAGTATGTTTCGTACTCGAAAGTTCTTTCATCCCCTGAAGTTGTTACAATAGTAAGTCTAATTTTCCCTTTGGATTGATCAGGATTCATCGTTTCTGTCATAGTTTGGATGATATCGTCTGCGGTGATGGCTGGCTGTGCTCTGAGATTATGGCTGATGAAAAGTAAAAATACCGAAAGTATGATACATCTGTTCTTCCAGCGTCTTGCTAATTCATTGTTCATCTCACATCACCCCCTTTCCATGTGTCCGCTACTTTTTGTGATCCGCAGTATTACTATTACCTGTTATGCTTTTGAGTCCGTATAGATATAGATCTGCAAGACTCTCTGAGTAACGCTCATAAAACCCATCGTTGAATTGTTCAACTGCCTCTCTAAATTGTGGAAAGTTCTCAGCGGCATATCTAGATTGGAAATGTGTCAAGATAATAGAGAGAAAAACACCGGGACCCAAACTCGCTTGGATTAAATCTTCATCGTCAATATCTAACTTTTTATGGAACCACTTCATACCCTCGCTTATACCTGTTATTAACTTCGCTTTTAGATCGAGAACTTCTGGGATATCGAGAGGGATCACATCAAAGGCAACTATGGCAACTTCGGTATTTTCTCTGAAGAAGTTAATGACAGTTCGAACCATCATCTTCACATGTTCCTCAAGTGGAGTGCTTTCGTCACCGACATCCTTGATCGCATTGTAATATTTATGATAACATTCGTTGACAATAGCTTTTAATATACCTGCTTTCCCTCCGTAGTAGTAATTTATCATAGAAACGTTGACATTCGCTTTTTTGGCAATCTCCCTCACGCCAACTGCTGCAAAGCCCCTACGTGCAAAGAGGGATAACGCTGCTTCGAATATCCTTGCCTTTGCATCTTTCTCCTTTATACGAACCAATTCTACCTCCTCCTATA
>CAZRTU010000067.1:0-8090 GCA_964603075.1 uncultured bacterium | reverse complement strand
TCTCGCCAGTGGAGAGATAGTATTTGGAAAAAGTGATATTGACTTAACTATACTCATAGACGATCTTGGTGAAGAAAGAAACGAAGCAACCCTCATACACGACTTGTGTAAGGCTTACTCACGTATTAAGAGATTAATCCCGTTTATGGGAGAATGGAATGTTTTCAATGAATTTGACATACGAGCTTGGTATGCTCTCAAGACTTATGAATGGTTTGCAGACAAAAACTATATTAAGTTGTATGGAAAGGATATTGATTTGCCTTTGAGGAAAATACACAAAGATGACATATTATTCAAACTACTGTGGTGGGTCTTTGAATCTCTTTACATAAATTATAAAAGGAATCGAACCAGGTCGTGCTTCAACATCTTGCTTGAACTCGCAAATGGCTATTACACCTATACAGGGGTATTTGATGAACCAAAACTTAAGAGGGAATACGTATTAAATTATCTCATTGAATCAGAACCCGAGTGCCAGGAACTGCAGATTCTTCGGGGTCTCTTCTATAGAGGCTTCAAGAAGAGATCTTATCATTACCTTAACCGCTGGATCTATAAGAAATGCCTCGAAATATGCGATAGATTATACGACCATGTCACAAAAAAATTGGAGGGGAAGGTCAAATATTCAAAACTTTTCTCCTACAGCCCCCCTGAATTCCTGCCCAGAAAATACATCGTTCTCAGCTCCCCCTCTGATGCGGAAATATATAATGGCTTGGACTTAATGGCATGTGAGAAAATTTCTGTGCTCATAACAGACAAGTTGCTAAAACTTTATCTGTACTATTTTAATCCATGGGAATATTATTCAATATCTAACACAAACGGTCCAATCGGCATTTCGGAGCCGCCCTCTGAGGCAATAAAGATGTGGATCATGAAAAATTCCAACAAATCATCTGCAAGATACATAGGTTTAATAGACAGTAAGTATAGGTTGTTTTACAATCTAATTGCTCAATGCCAGCTATACACAGACTATGGGGTGATCTCAAAAAGTCCTGAGGAATTAATAGCTGCCTACAAATCATATTATAACAATTGGCCCTTCAAGGAAAACCCTTCGAGATTCTCTTATTTCAAACATGCCTACCCTATCCTGATTGAAATAATAGATGATATCTACAGAAGTTTAATATCTCCCTATCTGATAACTGAGGAAAAGAAAAATGGAAGCCAATAAGGACATAAGAATAGATTCCCTAATAGGAAGATTAAGTGCTATTTTCGATCTACATATAGACAACTTTAAAAAAATTAACAAGGGTGAGGTGAATTCTAACTATGAGTTAGACACCAATGAAGGTAAATTATTCCTGAGAAAATACCGAGAAAACATAAAAAGAGGAGAAGAGGACCTAACTTTCGTACACAGAGTCCTGGAAAATCTCAAAAGCGTTGGCTTTGAGATGTTCGCCGGGCCAAGAAAAACAAAAAATCCCAATCTAAATGGAGTTTTCTACCCTTACCCAACACTGGTTAAGATGGGGTCGGAATATTTTGCTGTCTTCGAATTTATTGAAGGGCGTGACGCCTGTAATTCTGACTTTGAACTCACAGCCAGAACTCTGGCATATTACCACAATGCTGTTAAAGACTTCGAGTGTCCTCCAAGGACCTTCTTCACGGAGGTCATATGGCAAAATCAACTAAGGGAGTATGAGCATCTCATATTAAAAAATCCCGAAACGGATTTTGATAAGACCTTGAGCAGATTTATACCTACAGTAAGAGACTTTCTTCGGGCTCTAAATGTAGCTCTCCATGAATCAGATTCTACATTAATCAAATTGGTATGCCATAATGACTATCACCAGGGAAACATCAGAATAAGAGATGATAAGGCCTACGTTACGGATTTTGAGGGTGTGGGTTGCAATTATCGAATTTATGAATTGGCATTCGCTGCCATTGCCTTCTGTACAGATGAGGATCCGGGAAACCTAAAGAATGAGAAGGATTTTTGGGAAAAGGCAAAGATCTTCATCAAAAGTTATATGAATATAAGCAAATTAACCACCGAGGAGATAGACTTTATACCCGCAATGATCAAGGCTACTTACGTAAAACTCCTCCCAAGAATAATAAGACATCACTATCAAAATACTATCGAAACAGACAAGCGAATTAAAGATGAGACATTATCTACTATTATTGATTCTTTCGATTGGTGCAACAAAAATTCTCGGCTCATAATCGAAGATCTAAAATCAATGGGCTAAATCCCAGAAAGGAAATTTATATATGCATGAAGTACCAATAGATAAGGCACTGTCAAGAAGATTCCCTGAGAGGTTATTCCTGCTTACTTCTATAGATAAGGATGGGAAACCTAACATAATGACCATTGGTTGGTGCATGCTCACCTCTTTCGAACCTTTCATGGTAGCCATATCTGTCTGCAAGGAAAGATATACAAATAGCTTGATAAAACAAAGCAAGGAATTTGTACTGTCCTACCCATCTGTAGAAATGGAGGATATAGTCCTGTACTGTGGAACTCATTCGGGACTCAATGTGGATAAACTTAAGGAATTAAACCTAAAGACAAACCAAGCCAAAAAGGTAAGACCTCCTTTGATAGAAAAATGCGAGGTAAGTCTCGAGTGTAAAGTGACAAACCAGATAGAAACAGGCAGTAATACTCTGTTTATCGGTGAAATCCTTGCCGCCCACACCACAGATAAAAAAAAGAATGGTCTTTATTGCTTTGGGGCCGACAGATATGGTGGTACCAAATTAAGCTTATATAAGAGTTAATTAATCGGGGAAGACCAAGAGGAGAAGATGCTTAAGGGAGGGATTGTCGGTTGTGGTTCACTGGTCAAGAGGTGCTATATGCCCGTCTTTAAGGTTCTGAGAGGCGTAGAACTGGCAGCAGTCTGTGATAAAAAAGCTGATTTGGCTCAAGAGACCGCGAAAAAATTCAATATCCCAAGATTCTATACGGATTTCGAAGATATGATAGAGAACGAGCGTTTGGATTTTGTTGCCATATGTACACCTCCAACAACACATTCACAATTGGCTATTCGGGCGATGGATGCTGGATTGCATGTCTTGGTTGAAAAACCAATGGCTCTCAACGCAAAAGAGGCTGGCGAAATGGTCTCTGCCTCTTGCCAGAATAGGATTAAACTATGTGTTGTTCACAACTTCCTATTTACCCCAGCAGCCCAGAAGGTCAAATTTCTCATACAAACCAGAGCCATTGGCGAGATACTGGGTATGGATATCCTCATGCTTGCGAGAGGGGATGGCCTCACTCGCAACAGAGAACACTGGTGTCACAGTCAACCGGGCGGTATGTTCAGTGAATACAGTCCTCACGCAATATATTTAGAATCAGCGTTTCTTGGAAAGATAAAATCTGTCAAGGCGATAGCTACCAAACACAGCCAATTTCCCTGGATTAAATCTGATGAGTTAAAGGTTCTATTAGACGCCGAGAAAGGCTTGGGTTCTTACAGAATATCTTGTAATTCCCCAAGAACGTCCTTTACAATGGACATCTTCGGAACGAAGAGAAGTCTTCACGTTGATAATTTTGCCATGACCCTGATTCAGCATAAATCGCGTTTAAACAAGATCCGTGATTTAATAATAGAGAATTTAAATTCGTCTATTCAGTTGGCTTATGAGGATGGTAAATGCCTCTTGCGAACACTCAAAGGCGAAAGGTGGTATAGAAGCGGACATCGTGCTCTTATGCAAAGATTTATTGAGAGCATAAGAAACGATACGGACCCACCAGTATCAGCAGAAGATGGAAGAGAAACTATTATGGTTTTGGAAGAGATCTTGAGTCAGATTGAACTACCGAAGGAGGTGGGACGTGATTCATAAAAAACCCTTCAAAAGGTGGTATATAGATTTGCTAATTCTCTTAGCTGTACTCGCACTGTATGGAATAAATATTTACTCTTTAGCATCTGTTGATACTACTCCCCCTATGTGGGATGAGGCGGTCCATCTAAGAGATAGTCTGATTTTTTATAACATCCTAAGAGATCCCTCACAGGTAAGTCTAAGTGTAGTAAGAGAGATTATTAATTGGTCTGAACAGTATCCACTAATTCGTCCTTCAGGATATTATCCGCCACTGGCTCCGACAATAACATCGTTGCTGTATCCTATCTTCGGAACTTCCGCCCTTGTATCTATCATGTCGAATATGATATTTATCTCTATCTTAGTATTATCGGTATATGGATTAGGAACTTTTATGTTTAACAGGAATGTTGGTCTGCTTGCAGGTATTTTAATACTATTATCTCCCCTGATCCTTAAACACAGTGCTATCTATATGATTGACCTTCCCTTAACTGCTATGGTTGCTTTCAGCATTTACTGTCTTTTAAAATCCGATTATTTTCGAAATACCACTTTCTCGATACTCTTCGGAATCTCTTGCGGGCTTGGCATGCTCACCAAATGGACATTTCTATTTTTCATCTTAGCCCCGCTTATCTTTTGTATCTTAAAGGTTCTTTTATACAAAACGCCCAACGGTGTAAAGGTAAAATCTTTAAAATCGACACGGGTTTTCAGGAATATAATCTTTCCTTTGGTCACGGCTTTGGTAATTTTTGGGCCCTATTACTTTCCTATTTTATCAATTCTGCTTGAAAAGACCCTCAGGTCTTCTGCTGCGGTCGGGCTACCTGGACCAAAATCTCTCCTCTCTATTGATTCAATCTTTTTCTACCTTGCTGCCTTATGGAAGAGCATGATTACTCCTTTTGGTTTTGCCCTTTTAACCATAGGAGCGGTTGTCCTAATCATTTCAAAGAATGTCAACAATAGCTTTATTTTAACCTGGTCATTGGTTCCCTATCTTATCTTTACACTCATGATTGTAAATAAAAACCCCAGAGTTATGATGCCCTGGTTGGTTTCTATATGTCTAATTGCCTCCTTTTCTCTCGAAGAGTTTGAGTCTATAAAAAAGTTAGCTTTATGGAGATGGCTCAAAAGATCGGTTGTCTTTCTGCTAATTGCCTTCGTTATGATAATTTTTTTAAAGGAGAATCTTTTGTTGAAAACCTCTATTATTGAGAGTTCAAAGGAAAACTGGAAAATCGAAGAGATAGTGGATCTGATTGAAGATGATATAAATAACAGGGGGTTAAGAGAGCTTCCCAAAGGCCCCCTTTACTTGGGTGTCATACCCGACCACTATTATATTAATGGCCAAACTATTTCTTATTACTTCACTCAAAGGTGGATACCGATTAATGTAGTAAAATTAGAAACTTTCAGGGGGACCGCATACCAAGAGTTTGTTGCACAATTTGATAAGTACGATTATATAATCACGAAGGACTCTCTAAATATGACGGTGCCCTCTTTCCAGAAATCAATCAATGACATGCATAATTATTTCTATTCACACATAGACCTCTTCGAACATATGTGGACTCTACAGGAGCCAGATGGTTCTCATGTCTCAATATTTAAAAGATTATAAACCCAGAGTACGAATTTATGTACAGTAACCGTACCATAAATCGTCTCAGGAAGATGGCCTCGCTTTGCTACGGTGAGCTGATCTTAGACATAGGCTTTACATCCAGACCAAACACCTTTTTAAATGGTAAGGTAATCGGCGTAGACATAGCCACATGCGTGTGCCCATCCAATTACTGGTGCACGGTTGTTGCTTCGGCTGAAGCATTGCCTTTCTGCAACTGCTTTGATTCAATTTGCGCTGGAGAAATCATCGAACACGTTCGTAACCCTGTTAAACTACTTGTAGAATGCAATAGGGCATTAAAAATTCGGGGGAGATTGGTTCTCTCTACACCCAATCCGTACCATCTGGCTGAAATCCTTAAACATGCGCTTGGTAAAACAGAGGACATATATGCTAACACACATTATTATCTCTTCCCCTACCGTTTGATTCTTAAGCTCCTCGACCTTACAGGATTCAGGTTTATTCGTTGCTTTGGAGACTACCTTAAGATACCAGGTCTTCCATTAACTATACCGACCGAAAGGTTCCCGAGGTTCAGTAATGGTATCATATATCTCTCAAAAAAATATGAAAGTGTCGGTTCTGAAGAGATCTACCCAAAACTGCTTGAGAAAGTCGAAAGTTTCTATCGTGATTATAAACATAGATATGGAAAATCACCTTCATGGTATTAGATGAAGGATACAATTAAAGTCACAAATATTGCGAGATCTTCCTGGATATTCATCAAAGATTATGATTAGTAAAAGAGACGTATCTTTATCAGTTGTGATACCCTCTTATAAATCTATGGCTACTCTGGAACTCTGCCTGGATTCAGTATTGAATCAATCCATCGAAGAACCATACGAGGTAATCCTGGTCGATAGCTCAGATGCTGCTACTCAGAAGATTATCGAAAATAAATTTAAAGAGATAAATTTGATTAAGCTTGAAGAGAAGGCGAACCCAGCTCGTGCTAGAAACATTGGTGTAAGGTGTTCTAAGGGTCAAATTATCGCTGTGATCGATTCCGATTGTATTGCCGAAAGTAATTGGCTTGAGATAATCGCCAAGACACACAGAAAGGCGCCGCATCTGATAATAGGGGGGTCAATAAAAAATTATAAAAAATGGAATATCTTTGGCTCTGTTATCCACTTGATAGAGTTCGGCGAATTTCTTCCTGGTTCTCCCAGGAGAACTGTCTCGTTCATCCCCACCGGCAACGCATCATATAAAAGGGCAGCATTTGACAAATATGGTTTATTCCCTATTGAGATGGATTGCTCTGAGGATGTGCTCTTTCACCACAAAATTGCACATAATGGAAACACAATATTATTCACCCCCCAGATCAAGGTCTCTCACATCAATAGAAAGGACTGGAAAGATTGCCTTAACCAGATCTTCAAAATAGGACTATGGACAGCGGTGGCACGTAGAAAAGTTACCTACCTGAGTGGTTCTTTTCTTGTAAGATTTCGATTTCTAATTCCCCTACTATTTTTCTATAAATTCACAGCAGTATTGGGTCGAGTTTTGAGATGGGACACAAAGAACTTTCCTTTTGTTGTCTTTATATCTCCGCTTATCGCCGTTGGAGTCCTCGTATGGGTATACGGTTTTTGGAAGGGAGCAGTATCCCCATATCATATGCGAAGATCAGAGAAGATGGCATAGATAGATCCGCGAGTTTGATTCGAGGTTAAGTAGCTAATCCTCAAATACTTAGATAGTCCTGACAATTTTTGACTATATGAAAGTAGGAAAGCAAATAACAAAGGGCGCCTTTTATATAGGCGCCGGGAAGGTGGGATCACTAATAATATATGCACTTAACGTAACATTGATACCCAGGTTTTTGGGCCCGGAAAGTATGGGTTTCTATTCCTACTGGCTATCTGTCTACTTCATTCTGACAGTATTCCTGAATTTTGGTGCTGTCAATATCTTGATAAGGTATATCCCCGAGCTAAGGGAAAGGGAGCCAGGTTCAATAAGGCCGTTAGTCAGCAGAGTCGTCCAGATTAAGTTGCCGGTTTTGCTAATCATCCTTGTGGCTGGGCTATTTCTGTTCAAAGAAGAAAGAATCTACTTTGGCGCAATACTTTTAGCATCTTTTCTTTATTCTATTATCTCTGTTGAAAAGGGGGTCTTATACTCTTTTAAAGATATGAAAAAATACTCGATTGTTGATGTCATTAGGGTATCTCTAAGATTAATCGCCATCTTGATACTGTTTATCTTTTTTAAAAATGCAGGCATCTTGCTGGCAATTTTGCTAAGTACATTAACGGTTAGCCTGCTATTTGGTTTCCCCGCAATCAAACTAACCCCTGCGCCTTCTGCGACGTTGACAAACCCATTCACAAATTACCTTTCATTTGGATTCTTTACCTATCTGGCAACCATATTTACAACATTGACCACGTGGTTGGCTATAATTATCTCGAGAAAATTCATAGATAACATGTTTTTGGTAGGATATTTGGGTCTTGGAATACAGATCTGTTTCAGTGTAATAGTCTATCTTATCCACACATTAAGCGAGAGCTTATTTCCCTCCTTGGTAGAATTCCACTCCGCCAAAGATAATCGATTCAACAAGTCAATAGAGTTA
>CAZRTU010000066.1:0-8275 GCA_964603075.1 uncultured bacterium | reverse complement strand
AGAAGAACTCTTCGAGGAAGACCATTTCGCAGTCTCCATAGTTGCACCTGAATAGTCTTTTTTGTTAGGCCCTTGGAGTCTACATTTACTATTATCACTTACTAAATACTATGAAGGGGATCAATGATTTAATAAAAAGAATAGGGATACAGATCTTATTTGACATCGCAGATCCAAAAAAGGCTCTTGAGTACACCGAAAAACATGGTCTCGGGGCTCTGGAACTAAACATGACGTCCCCTCCATTCTTTCCTGAGAATATAGACGATGTTTCGAGAAAAGCCCTAATTTCTTCCAAAATTCCCATATTGCTACACGCTCCAAACGGTCTCTCTCTCTTCAACCTCCACAAGAAGCCACTTGATGCTGTAATAGATAGACTCCTCGAGATAATTGATTTCGCACATGAGATTAAGGCGAGATGCCTCACGATACATCTCGGCTCGTCCTATAAGATATCGGTTGCAGGCGAGCTGAAACCCATACACGAGATCCTCCCTGAAAGATACGAGTTTACCCTTCGTTATTCGCTTGAAAGGTTGTCAGAATATTCGAGAGGCAAGACACTTTTATGTGTAGAGAACACATCTGGCTTTAGGTACGATCTTTCACTTAGGATCATGCGAGAATTTTTAAACAGAGAGCAGATATATCTAACCTGGGACATCGGTCATACCAACAGATTAAAAGGAGCCATGAGAGATAGAGAGATAGATTTTATGCAAGAATATTCCCATCTTATACGCAACTGCCATATCCACGATAATCATGGGGGATGGGACGAGCATAACATAATTGGTGAAGGCAACGTTGATTTTGACTTCTATCTATCAAAACTGGTTGACCTCCAAACATACCTAATAATAGAGGTAAGACCAAGGGAACGTGCAATCGAATCATACATCAGATTAAAGAAAATCCTGCAACCAATGCTTTAGCCTTTCCCTCTTTTTGCTTGACTTTTCCTTTATTTTGTGATATAATAAGCCTCGAGATTTAATTCTTAATCTGATCCTAAGTTTCACTTAAAGGAGGATGCATGATATCTAGACTCAGAAAACAGATTACCGTTTTCTTATGGTTTGCCGCCGCAATCTTTATCGCATTTATCTTCTTCCAATGGGGTATGAGATTTGCCAGTTCTCGTACCATGACAGAATCAAATAGAGGAATTATAGCTGAAGTTAATGGAACAGAGATATCAACGCTCCTATATAATAATCTTGTCAGAAACTACCTTGAGATGGGATTTACAGAGGATCAGGCTTCAGATTCCGCCTTTTATACACTTGTTGAGGCAACAATCTTAAGAGACTATTATGATAATGCAGACCTTAATCCAAGCGATAAAGAGGTAGTAGATGCTATAAAGACAAATCCTCCACCGCAGATACTCGAGGATACACTGTTCTATACAGATGGTAAATTTGATTACCTAAAGTATGCAGAACTGTTCAAGAATCCGGAAAACATTATATACTTCAGACAGTATGAAGCCTGGATACGGGATGTGATACCAAGGCAGCGGCTTCACACGCAGCTAATCTCAACCGTACAACCCACCGCATTGATTAATGAATACCTTAAAGAGAGAACCATATTTAGCATAGAGTATGGGGAGTTATCCATAGATGAGGTAGAGATCGATCTTGACGAACAAGAACTGCCCGTCTACTATGAGAGAAAAAAAGAACTATTCAAGAGACCTGAGGCTAAACTCGTAAAGTACATCGAATACGAGCTATCTCCCTCAGTCGAAGATGAGAATATGATAGTAGAGGAAGCGAATGATATAATCTCGCAATATGAGTCGGGTGTGCCTTTCGACACTCTCGTTATCCGTTTCTCGGATGATGCCAAATCAAAAACAGATCTTGGTTATATGGGATTTGCTAAGAGAGGAGAATTGGACAAAAAATTTGAAGATGCGATCTTTTCAATGTCCAAAGGGGATATAAAAGGCCCAATAGAAACGGATGAAGGCCTTTATATCTTCAAGTGCCTGAGTAGAACCAGGGATTCGGTTGAGGTATCGCAAATCTTCCTGAGGCTCTCTACATCCTATGAAACGATGGGTGTTTTCATGGACAGGGCTTATGCATTCATAGAGCTTGCCGAAGAGATAGGATTTGAAAAGGCGGCACTTTCCATGAACCTCGAAATAAGAGAAACTACAACCAATGAAATCGCTGGTTTTGATCTGTCTGGTCTGCTCTCAAAAAGTAAGATGGGAAAAATATCCCCTCCATTACCGAGGAAAGACGGTATATACGTGTGGACGTATGAACGTGATACTCCTGAGAGAATTCCACCTCTAAGTGAGATAAAGGATGAAGTCCAGAAGAGTTATATCAGAGAGAGAAGGGAGAAGAAAATAATTTCAGAACTTATTGAGGTCAAGAACGACGCAGAAAAAGGCAGTTCACTTAAGTCTTCACTCAAAAATATAAAAGTAAAATATAATAAGGCTCAGGATTTCACCATAACAGATCCACCAGGTGACCTGCCCGTTGAATCGGCATTCTATGGTGCGGTCTGGGCTTTAAATAAAGGCGAATTGAGCGGTCCGGTCATAGGCGAAGAAAAATGTTTTATAATTAAATGCCTTAAAAGAGAGCAGCCTGAGACTGAGACTATTCAGGAAGAGTTTCCAGAATTTCAGGTAGAGGAGTGGAGGGAAAGAAGAGATAGGGCATTTAGGGAATGGCTCAACTCGCAGATTGCAAACGCAAACATCAAAGACTACAGGTATCAACTCTAATTATTAGATATCCCACTGTCTAACCTGCTAATTAATCAATAAATTTTCAATAGATATAGCCCCTGTAGCTCAGCGGATAGAGCACCGGTCTTCGGAACCGGGTTGGCGAGAGTTCGAATCCCTCCAGGGGCAAAATTCCACCTCATATAGAATTCTTTGACCAAAAGGCTATACCGTAATTCACAGAATATCAATTGATCTCCAATTTTGTTACTTGATTTTTGTAGATTGATACTTGTTATTTTCTATTTGCTATTCTAAGACACAGATTAACGCAGGTTTACACAGATTAAGAAAGAAATAAATAAATAAAGCTTATTTTTATATGTATGTTTCTGCCTGCCGCCTGACTGCCGTCAGGCAGGACGGACAGGAATCAATGTCTCATTCTTCTTTCGAGGTGGATTAACGCAGACTGAATCGTTCATCGGATTTAACGGATTGGTTTACTCTAAGAAATAAAACTGATCTTATTTTATTTGCGTTCATAGGCTTCTCAAAAAAAATGTCTTCTTGATAATTTTCGTCATCTACTTGCTATTTTCCATTTTTCTATTTGCTGTCTCCTCGATATGGATTCAAGAGCGGGGCATAGAAAGAGATTGCGAGACAAATTTCTAAAGGCAGGGCTTAAAGGACTACACGATTATGAGATTGTGGAACTCCTCCTAACCCTTGCTACTCCAATGAAAGACTGCAAGCAGCAGGCAAAGGCTCTCTTAAAAAAATTCCACACATTGAGGGGTGTATTAGATGGTGCACCCGATGAATTACAGACAATTAAAGACATAGGACCCAATAACATATTCGGAATAAGATTTATAAGGGATCTTGCGGAGAGATATCTCAAAGACAAGATATTAAAAAATGATATCCTCAAAAATCCTCAGGATGTTTTTAATTATCTATTCATATCGATGAGGGGTCTAAAGAAAGAGGTTTTTAAAACCCTTTATCTGGATACTAAAAACAGGCTAATCGAAACAGAAACCATCTTTCAAGGTACCATCAATTCCTCTGCCGTATATCCAAGAGAGATTGTCAAAAGCGCCATAAAAACCCACGCCAGTTCAGTCATACTCGTACACAACCATCCATCAGGAGATCCAACCCCTTCCCCCGAGGATAAGAGCATAACGGAAGACATTGTAAATGCACTCAAGGCAGTTGACATAAGGGTTTTGGACCATTTAATAATCGGTGACAATGTCTATTTCAGCTTTGCCTCTGAGAATCTTTTGGATTAAATACCAGTTTGTGTGTTCCTGGTTCTCCAGGGAAAAGACAGACTCTGTGACTTTCATAAATATTTAATTCTTTTTATCATTCGAAAGGGGGATATATGCCGAGAGAATTTAAAAACGAGGCTATCATAGACTTTCAGAGAGAGGAAAATAGAAAGAAGATGAGAGAGGCACTCTCTAAGGTAAAGAGTGAATTGGGCAAGGAGTATCCAAACATAATCGGTGGAAAGAGAGGGAAGATTGAAAATCCTATTAAGTCCATGAATCCATCTCACAAGAATGAGGTGGTTGGAATCACAGAGAATTCATCTCCCGATGATGCAAGAAAGACGCTTGAAGTAGCGCAGAAGACATTCAAGCAATGGAAGTACACCAAGGCTGAAGAACGGGTAGAATATCTCTTTAAGATGGCGGACATAATGAGAAAAAGGAGATTCGAACTCGATGCCTGGCTTGTTTACGAGGTCGGTAAATCTTGGCTTGAGGCTGATGGTGATGTGGCAGAGGCCATAGACTTCCTCGACTACTATGCGAAAGAGGCGATAAGGCTTGGCAAGGGAGGATATGTAACACCGCTATTAGGAGAGAAACCAGAGATGTGGTACATACCGCTTGGTGTCGGTGTGTCAATACCTCCCTGGAATTTCCCCATGTCGATACTCACAGGTATGACTGCTGCGGCGTTCGGTGCGGGCAACACCGTGATATTAAAACCATCGAGTGATTCTCCTGTTACAGGGGCAAAGTTTGTGGAAATCGCCCAAGAGGCTGGAGTGCCTGATGGTGTGGTTAACTTCCTGCCTGGCAAGGGAAGTAGGATTGGTGACCTCCTGGTAAGTTCGCCTAAGACAAGGTTTATAACCTTTACTGGTTCAAAAGAGGTAGGCTTGAGGATAGTGGAACTGGCAGGTAAACTTTCCGAGGGCCAGAAATGGATAAAGAGGGTGATCGCAGAGATGGGTGGCAAGGACGCAATCGTAGTGGATTCAGAGGCAGACCTTGATTCAGCAGTCAAAGGAGTAATCTCATCGGCATTTGGATACCAGGGACAGAAATGTTCCGCCTGTTCCAGAGCGATTGTTGTGAAAGAGATATACGATGAATTCGTCAATAGATTGATCAATTCAGCTAGGAACATTGACCAGGGTCCTCCTGAGGAGAACCACTTTATGGGAGCCGTTATCAATGAAAATGCCTACAGGAGGATATTAGAATACATAAAGATAGGTAGGGGTGAGGGAGAACTCGTTTTGGGTGGAGGTCCAGCAGAGGGCGATGGATACTATATAAAACCTACAATAATAATAAACGTAGATCCATATGCAAGAATAGCTCAGGAGGAGATATTCGGACCCGTGCTTGCCGTAATACCAGCAGAGGATTTCGATGATGCCCTGAGGATTGCAAACTGTACTGTATACGGTCTTACCGGTGCGGCATATACAAAGAACAGAGACAAGATAGAAAAGGCAAAGGTGGAATTCCATGTGGGAAATCTCTATATTAACAGAAAGTGTACGGGCGCACTGGTGGGTGCCCATCCTTTTGGTGGATTTAATCTCTCCGGTACAGACACAAAGACAGGTTCGAGGGACTATCTCCTCTTCTTCCTCCAGGCAAAGGCAATCTCTGAGAAGTTATGAGTAATACAGGACGCAGATTGACGTAGATCATACTTGACTCTTTATTCATCATAGCCTTTAATGACATATTTCTTAACTCTTCAGTATATATTATTATGTATCCTGGGTCTAAACGGAAAAACACTAAAAAATTCTTAGGAATTGTCCATTTATGAACCATAAAATTGTTGTAAGACATTGTATAGTTTAGTAATACGACAATTTAACTCAATTGTTGACATTTTCTGAGTTTTGTGTTATAATATGTGGTACATATGGATATTCCAGCTATTCTAACAAGATATATTCTTATCACATAAAAAAGTTTTTGAAGAAAAGAGGTGTTTATGGCAAAAAATAACGATAAGATTACTCTGCTTTCCATATTGAAAGATTCAAAATACAACCTTTCGATATTTACGCCCGAACAAATAACGGTTCTCGAGAAAAAGATTATCGAAAAAAATGGCAAGCCGTATGTGGAGTGTATAATTAGGGAAAAAGAAATCCAACTTAAGCCCGAAGAAGTCGTGCGTCAGCTTTATACTTCGAAATTGATAAACTATTATGGGTATCCCAAGAAAAGAATTCGATTCGAGCATCCTGTGCAGTTTGGCAGACAGACGAAATCATCCGATATCGTGGTTTTCGATAAAGAGCGTCCGACCGTAGAATATATCATCGTCGAGGTGAAAAAACCCAGACTAAAAGATGGCAAAGAGCAGCTCAAGAGTTACTGTAATGCTACTGGTGCGCCTATAGCCGTATGGACGAACGGCGGTCAGATTTCCCATTATAACCGCAAAGACCCTAATTTTTTCGAGGACATAACCGATATTCCAGATGCCAGCCAGACTCTTGCGGACATCCTCAAAGAGCGATATACGATCAAGGACCTGATTATCAAAGATAAGATTCCTTCGGAGGGTAAATCACTCAAAACGATTATTCAAGACATGGAAGATGAAGTTCTTGCCAATGCTGGAGTCGATGTGTTCGAAGAAGTTTTTAAGTTGATATTCACCAAATTGTACGATGAACACAAAAGCCAGAAGGACAGAGTAATTATCAATTACTTTTTGAAGGACAAAAATTATCCTATGATTGCCGAACCCAAAGCCGAATATGGAAAGTCGAAAGAAAATTCATTCGATGAAATCAAAGAAGTCATTCAGGAAGTGGATGACTCATCCTTTAGAGTGCTGGAATTCAGGAATACCGGTCAGTCGGAAGGAGAACTGAAGCAGAAGATCCTAAAGCTATTCGACGAAGCAAAAAGGAAATGGACAGGTGTGTTTCCCGATGAAAGCAAAATCGATCTTTCGCCGTCGCATCTTTCCATATGTATATCGAGTCTTCAGGATGTAAAGCTTTTCAATTCCAATTTACAGGTTATCGATGAGGCATTCGAATATTTGGTCAGTAAATCATCGAAAGGCGAAAAAGGGCAATACTTTACACCACGTCATGTAATCGATATGTGCGTCAAAATGCTCAATCCAAAAAAGGGCGAATATATGATCGATACTGCTGCAGGATCCTGCGGGTTTACCGTTCATACTATTTTTTACTTAACAGGACATCTTTTTGAAAATAAGGAAATATCTGCCGAAGAAAAAGAAGATGTTTTGAAGGTATTTGGGATTGATTTTGACGAGAAAGTCGTGCGTGTAGCAAGGACGCTTAATCTGATTGCAGGAGACGGGGAGACAAATGTTTTGCATCTGAATACACTTGATTATGACCGCTGGAACGAAACAACGAAAAATCCAGATTGGATCGAAACTTATGGCGGGGGATATAAACGGTTTAATCAGCTAAAAAGAGATAAAGAAGGTAATAAAGATTTTCTGTTCGATATTTTGATGGCGAATCCACCCTTTGCTGGCGATATTAAGGAATCCCGCATAATTCATAAATACGAGCTGGGCTATAACAACAAAAATAAACCGAAATCGAAAGTCGGCAGAGATATATTATTTATCGAGCGTAACCTTAATTTTATCAAACCCGGCGGGCGATTGGCGATTGTTCTTCCTCAGGGAAGGTTTAACAATACTTCGGATAAAGATATTCGGGAATATATAGCCGATAAGGCGAGAATCATTGCAGTTGTGGGCTTGCACAACAACACCTTTAAACCTCATACTGGCACAAAGACAAGTGTATTATTCGTTCAGAAATGGGATGATAAACTGTGTCCCCAAAAAGATGATTACCCGATATTCTTCGCTGTGTCACAAAAAGCGGGCAAGGACAATTCCGGCGATTATATTTATGTTAAAAACGGCGTAGGTAAGCCTGTACTGGATAAATACGGCCATTTGATTGTGGATCATGATTTGCACAATCATAACGGAGAACTTCCTGATGGTATCGCCGAAGCGTTTATTGAATTTGCCAAAAAAGAGAAGTTGAGTTTTTGGTAATAAATTATGCAAATATCGTGTGTTGATTACAAGAAATTAGGTCAAGGAATACGGCTTGACGCAGAGTACTATAGGCCCGAATTCTTAGAGGTCGAAACAATACTTCGTAGATCCAACTGTAAGACGTTGGATGACGTGAGCAAGTCGATAAAGAGTTTTGGTGCCTATGCCTTATGCAATGAGATGGTTTTAGTTGAGAGAGGCATTCCTTTCATTCGA
>CAZRTU010000065.1:0-8306 GCA_964603075.1 uncultured bacterium | reverse complement strand
GAGCCTCAAAACCTGATACAAGTCTCTTATAGGAGTTTATTGTGGGTGCAAGAATAGCACATATCTCTCTGGAGTATAGTAGTTGACCCCCAAGATAATTATACGCCAACTGGGACAACCCGTATTCGTCATTTCTGTCAGAGAAGGCATTTTCTCCATTCATAAAAATACTCTGATGTAGATGCATACCATTACCAGCCTTACCATAAACTGGCTTGGGCATAAATGTTGCCATTACTCCATGTCTTTCAGCTATTCTCTTAATCACAGCCTTGGCTGTGATTATGCTGTCGGCAATTGAGAGAGCATCCGTGAATTTAAGATCTATCTCGTGTTGACCAGGTCCAACCTCATGGTGCCCAGTCTCCACAGAGATACCGAGTTCATGAAGTCTCTCTGCTATCTCCTTTCTCATTTTCAGAGCAAGGTCTCCCTCCAGATCGAAATATCCTACCCTGTCATAAAACATCGGCATCACACTGTCTTCTCTTCTGAAAAGATAGAATTCGAGCTCTGCACCAACATAAGGTTCATATCCATCTTTTGAGAAGAGTTTAAGCACCTTTTTTAGGATCCCTCTCGGGTCATCCGGGAAGAGAGAATGATCTGGTGAATACACATCGCATATAACCCTTGCTGATAGAGGTTCTTCGGAAACCATCGGTAAAAAGGTATCGATATCGGGTACCAGATACATATCACTCTCACAAAGCCTTCCAAAACCTTCGATAGATGAGCCATCGAACCATATACCATGTTGATAAGCCTTCTTGAATTCATCGGCGGGTATTGTAAGACTCTTTATGCATCCCAATATGTCCGTAAACCAGAGGTCTATAAATTTTACACCTCTATCCTTGATATTCTTCAATATCTTGCCTATTTGTGCCATGATAAAGTTTAGATAACCAATGAGATGTAGTAGATAAATTATACCAGATTTTTTTGCATTTGTCAATAAATTTTTCTGTTCCATTTTCTGTAATTTGCTCACAAGAGAGATGATAGTTATTCCTAAATCATTTTAATCTTTGGGAATGCCCCAAAGTTTCGTGATGAACAAGTCAGTTGATACAATCTTTTGAAATTTGCCAATATTGTTTATTAGATTCCCCATTATGTTTTTCGGGCAGAAGATTATCATGTCATAGAGTCGTAGTACCTCAACATCCTCTATCTGGGCAATTTCTCTCTTTAATCCATGTAATCATTAGTTATAAATCTGCGTTAATCCCTGCCTGTCGGCAGGCAGGTGCGTCCTAAATCCGTATAATCAGCTGACAGCAGTCAAAATCAAATTTTCCTTGACAAAAAAATAAATTCATGTTATAATAGCCTATCATGCGACTGGGCGTGAATATAGATCATATAGCAACACTGAGATCACAGAGGGGAACCTCTTACCCCGATCCTGTAGCCGCAGTACCTATAGTTGAACTTGCTGGTGCTGACGGGATAACCTGTCATATAAGAATCGACAGAAGGCACATAACCGAACGTGATGTGAGGTTAATTAAGGGGATCACCAAAACCACTTTAAACGTTGAATTATGTACGGAACCCGAGATAGTAAAATTTGTTAGCAGCGTTAGACCTCATTATGCCTGCCTGGTACCTGAGAGAGGGGGTGAACAGACAACAGAAGGCGGGCTTGATTTATCTAAAAACACAAGAGATATACGGAAAGCTGTAAAGATCCTGAAAGACAACGACATTATGGTAACACTCTTTGTAGAACCCGATGAATCGATCATGGAGATCGCCAAGTCACTTGATGTCGACGCTGTCGAACTCAATACAAAGGCATACTGTGAGACAGATGATAAGAGAAAAGAGATCGATAGACTTGTAAAGGCTTCCATTGCCGCACGCGAGGTTGGACTCGAGGTACATGCTGGCCACGGCTTGGAGTATCACAATGTAAAGGGAATTCTATCTGTTCCTCATCTTTTAGAACTAAACATAGGCCATAGTATAATCTCAAGGGCAGTATTTACGGGTCTCGATGAGGCGGTCAAGTCTATGCTGGCCCTCATCAAAAGTTGAATCCAGAAAAGCTATTTTGATCTGATGGCCCTCCAAGCTATATCTCCACCTAAAAATTTTATTTGTGAGCTTTCAATTACTATCCCTTAGAAATTACATGGTTAAAGTTCTTATATTGTACGCACCTGGAATAAACTGTAATCTTGAAACAAAGATTGCGTTCGAGAGATGTGGTGCAGTTGTCGATGAGCTGACAATAAGGAAACTCGAAGAGGAACCCTCTAAATTGCTATTATACAATATACTTGTGCTACCAGGGGGCTTCTCCTATGGAGATTCTATTGCAAGCGGCAAAATATTATCTGTATACATAAAGGAATTTCTAAGAGAGACCGTATTGGAGTTCCTGAAGGGAGAGACCCTCATACTGGGTATATGCAATGGCTTCCAGGTACTTTTGAAGTCTGGACTGCTTGGTAAAGGTGTAACATTGACAGAGAATCTAAACGGCAGGTTTGAGGACAGGTGGGTGAGGCTAAAGGTTGCCGATAAAAATTGTGTTTTTACAAAAGGGCTGGATGTAATCGAGCTGCCTGTCGCACACAGAGAGGGGAGAATTGCGGTAAAAGAAGAGGATTACAATGCTGCACTTGTCTATATTGATAGTATGAACAGACCAACTATGGAGTATCCATACAATCCCAATGGAAGTTACGCCTCGATTGCCGGAATATGTGACGATACGGGAAGGATATTTGGTTTGATGCCACATCCCGAGAGATTCTTTCTACCAGAACAGTATCCAGGTGAGTGGCGAAACGAGCAGCCGTTTGGTATGAGAATTATAAAGAATGCCGTTCAATGGATAGAAAAAAGAGTCAGATGATTTTTTAGCCCAAAATCTTTTTGCCCGATAAAACTTTTTTATTCCAAACTCAATCTTAAGGAGGAAACTATGGCTTATCGCGAGCTTACTGCAAACGAACTTTCTTGGAATTGTAATACAGCAAGCATAATGCATACAGAAGGTAAGCCTGAGAGAGGAAAAAGGATAATTGGTCAGAACAGGGCTGTGGAGGCACTTGAGATGGGATTAGACATTAAGAGTGCATGCTATAATATTTTTGTCACAGGAGAAGCAGGTACTGGAAGAACTACGGCAGTGAAACTCCTCATTAAGAAGAGCAATAGAATAAAGCAAATACCCACTGATAAATGCTATGTCAACAATTTCAAGGATCTGGATTCGCCAAGGTTGATAGTTTTAAAGCGTGGCATGGGCAGGAAATTCAAAAAGGATGTTGAAGGAAGCATCGAAAACATTATAAAGAACATCCCGGTAATACTCGACAGCGAACAGCACAGGAAAAAAAGAAACGCTATTGTCGAATCCTTTAACAAGAAAGAACAAGAGATACTATCTGAATTTGAAAATAAGGTTGAGAAGAAAGGATTTGCGGTTGTTCAGGTCCAGGTCGGTCCATTCACAAAACCTGATCTTTTTCCTGTATATAAAGGAAAATCGGTTAATTTTGAAAAGATCAGGGCACTGGTGAGAGAGAAAAAGATCACGGAAAAGGATTTAAAAAAGATACAGACTACTTATAACAAACTCTCAACCGAACTGGAGAAAACGATTAAGCAGATTGGAAATATAAGAAAACAAGCACAGAAGGAAATAATGGAGGTCGATAGAAAAACCCTCATCCCCTTTATCCAAGATGAACTCTCAGAAATCAAGGAAAAATATAAGGTAGAGGCGGTAGAAAGATACCTGGATGAGGTCGAAGAATCACTTACAGAGAATACAGGTAAATTCCTGACAAAAAAGGGACAGGGGAAAGATTCTGACCAGAATGCCGATTACCTTGTCAATCTTCTCGTCGATAATAGTAACATTCGAGAGGCACCCGTCATCTTCGAGGTATCTCCCTCATTTAGAAATCTCTTTGGCTTTATAGAAAGAACGACTACTGCAGCAGGATGGACCTCTGATTATCAAAATATAAAAGCCGGCTCTCTCCTTAGGGCGGATGGTGGATTCCTCATCATGAACGCACTCGACGTGTTGATAGAATCAGGTGTATGGAATGCCCTAAAGCGAACACTAAAGACAAGAAAGCTTGAGATACAGACCTACGACCCATTTTTTATGCTTACTATATCCTCACTGAAACCCCAACCAATTGATGTGGACGTAAAAGTCATACTTATAGGCGAACCTTATATATATCATCTTCTGTATCACCGTGACGACGATTTCAAAAAAATCTTCAAGATAAGGGCAGATTTCGACTGGGTAATGCCAAACAACGAGGAGTCAGTAAAAGAGTACACTGACTTCGTGACGACCCTTCAGAAAGAGGAAGATCTCCTTACGTTCAGCAAGGATGCTATAGCCGAGATAGTTGGATATGGGGTAAGGGTCGCGGGTAAACGTAACAAGCTTTCAACCAGATTTAATCATATTGCAGATGTCCTTAGGGAAGCGAGTCACCTTGCACAAAATAAAGGTAAGAAGACAGTAAAGAGGAAAGACATAGGGGACGCAATAGCTAATCGAATATACAGAGAAAGCCTTTATCACGAAAAGATCCAAGAGATCATAAAAGACGATACAATAATGATAGACATCAGTGGTAAGGTCACCGGACAGGTTAATGGATTGAGTGTTTATGAAATAGGGCAATATTCTTTCGGGAGACCCACGAGGATAACAGCCAAGACAGGGGTTGGAAGCAGCGGAGTAATCAATATAGAGAGAGAGGTCAAGCTCTCCGGTCCTATTCACAGCAAGGGTGTATACATCCTATCCGGTTATCTTAGAGATAAGTATGCCAAAGATAAGCCAATAGCTGTCAATGCCTCAATCTGTTTTGAACAGTCCTACTCCGGTGTTGAAGGTGATTCCGCCTCATCTTCAGAACTCTATGCCATCTTATCAAGTCTTTCAGAGGTTCCCCTACGTCAGGATATCTCTGTCACAGGTTCAGTGAATCAGAAAGGGGAAATCCAGGCAATTGGAGGCGTGAACGAAAAGATAGAGGGATTCTTCGATATTTGCAAGGCAAAGGGGATTACGGGCACACAGGGTGTGATTATACCCGAGAAAAACACACAAGACCTCATGCTGAGAAAGGATGTCTGCGAGACAGTAAGAAAGGAGAAATTTCACATATATGCAGTCAATACAATAGACGAAGGTATGGAGATACTCTCAGGAGTAGAGGCCGGCAAAAAGACCAAAGATGCTAAATATAAGCCTGGCAGCATCCACAGTCTGGTTGACAAGAAGCTGGCGGACTATGCAAAGATATGGAGGGAATACAGAGGTGAGATGAGGTGAAAGACTTTCTGAAAGAAAATTAATAAAATAAACGAGGAGTAATAAATGAGGGATAGACAAGAATATGAAGAAATAGAAGAAAAGTTCCTTGCTCCCTACGCCGCGAAGAGCAGACTGACACAAGGCAGAAGGCATATAGAAGATGAAAAACCCTATCGAACCTGCTATCAGAGGGATCGCGATAGAATTATCCATTCTACTGCATTCCGACGTCTTGAATACAAAACTCAGGTGTTCGTGAATCATGAGGGCGATCACTACAGGACGAGACTTACACATACCATAGAGGTTGCGCAGATAGCCTCGACCATTGCAAGGGCCCTTAAGCTGAACGAGGATCTTGCGGAGAGTATAGCACTGGCACACGATATAGGACATACACCATTCGGCCATGCCGGTGAAGAGGCGCTTTCAGATATTATGAAAGATAAAGGAGGGTTTGAGCATAATCGCCAGGGATTGAAGGTAGTCGATATTTTGGAGGACACGTATCCCGATTTTTGTGGTCTCAACCTTACATATGAGTCAAGAGAAGGAATAGTGAAACACAGGACCCTGTATGACATACCAAATATCGATGATCTAAAGGAATTCGAACCCCATCTCTCTCCTACGCTTGAGGCACAGGTAATAAATGTAGCCGACGAAATCGCCTATAATTCGCACGACTTAGACGATGGTATAAGGTCGGGTTTTATAAGTGTAAAGCAACTCAAAGACATTCCGCTCTTTGAGGAATTATACAAGGATATACTAAAGGAAGGTATACTAACTCAAAAGGCGATCGCACGAACCATACGAAGACTCATTGCGCTTCAGGCAACAGATGTCATAAAAGAGACCGAAAAGAGGATAGCCGAATCTGGTATAACATCCCTCCAAGATGTCAGAAAACATGCACTTATAGTCGACTTCTCAGCTCCTATGCTTGAAAAACAGAAGGTGCTTAAAGATTTCCTTTACAAAAACCTCTATACCCACTACAGAGTAGTAAGGATGCAGATTAAGGCAAGGACCTACATCGAGGAACTCTTCAGAAGATACCTCGAGGATCCGAGACAACTACCACCTGATTATCAGGGAAGGTTGGAAAAGTCTCCTCCGGAAGAGATTATATGCGACTATATAGCTGGCATGACAGATAGATTCGCCCAGGAGGAATACGAGAAACTCTTCCTGCCCTATACCAAGATGTGAAAAAGACTCGGCAGACAATACCTCATCATCTGATTTTAAATATATTATCTAGAGCAAAAGGGGGGTATCATGGATTACTTCTTGAGTGATGAGCAATTAATGGTCAGAGATACCGCAAGAGAGCTATCCCAGAAATTAGTTTTACCTGTTAGAAGCGAGCTTGACGAAAAGAACGAGTTTCCCCATGAGATTATTAAAGAATTTGCAAAGGCTGATCTTTTCAGGATATTCATCCCAACTGAGTACGAGGGACTGGGTCTGGATACCCTCGCTCTATGCCTTGCGGTTGAGGAGATATCCAAGGTCTGTGCTGGTGTTGCAACTACTTACGCCGCCAATGCCCTCGGCGCTGTTCCTATCATAAATTTCGGCAAAGATGAACAGAAAAAAAAGTATCTCCCCCCTATCGCATCAGGAGAAAAATTATCCGCATTTGCCTTAACCGAAGCCGACGCTGGTTCGGATGTCGGCAATGTAAAGACAAAGGCAATAAAAGATGGAGACTTTTACATAATTAATGGCACTAAACAGTGGATAACAAACGGTGGAGAGGCTGACATATATGTGGTTATAGTAGCTACACAGCCCGAAAAGGGAGCAAGGGGACTCTCTGCAATAATAGTTGAGAAGGATACCCCAGGATTCTCCTTCGGTAAAAAAGAGGACAAGCTTGGTATAAGGGCATCTACCACAAGAGAACTCATATTTGAGAACGTAAAGGTACCCAAAGAAAATCTCATATCAAGGGAAGGGGCAGGATTCCTTATTGCGATGAGAACATTTGACAGAACAAGGCCTGGTGTGGCAGCGCAGGCGGTCGGAATTGCACAGGGTGCACTGGATGAGGCAATAAAATACGCAAAGGTAAGAAAGCAGTTTGGAAAGGCGATTATAAACTTTCAGGGGATTAGTTTTATGCTTGCTGAAGCAGCGACAGAGGTCGAGGCGGCAAGGGCTCTCGTATATCAGACCGCAAGATATATTGATTCTGGTGCAAAGGATATCACCAGGTATTCATCTATGGCTAAACTCTTCGCATCTGACGTAGCAATGGAGGTAACGACGAAGGCAGTTCAGGTACTTGGTGGTTACGGTTATATGAAGGAGTACCCTCTCGAGAAGTACATGCGTGACGCAAAAATAACCCAGATATACGAGGGTACGAACGAAATCCAAAAGCTTGTGATTGCAGGCGCCCTGCTGAAATAATTATAATGAGTCGATTATCAAACTTTTAACATCAATACCGCTGTATAACCAAATTTTGGTGGTTGTTTAAGCGATAATGCAAACCTAAAGCCTGCCTGTCCTGCCTACCGTCAGGCAGGCGTCGGTCAGGATTTGCCCTGCTTCAATATGTTTTTTATCTCTCGTTGAACCTCGTAAATAATCAAACTCATCTTCTTCCAAATTATCGCTTAATTATTCGTTTCTGTCATAATTCTATCCTCAAGTTCAACCCTCTCTGTCGCTGAATTCCTCTCAATCTTTCCCTCAACTCCTTCCAGTAAGGATGGTCAGACGAAAAGGAAATATCTCTGCACCTATCAGTTAACAGAGGAAAATGTTCATCCATAATCTTTTTTACATTCTGCCAGTTTTTGTCACCTTCATCCTCAAATCGCAAACCATAGATCCAGATCGTGTCCGAGACAGGTTCTGATATATCCATCAGGTTGTCAACATCAGTAACGAAAGGTACCACGGGACAGATCAGTGTGTAGGTTTCTATCCCCCTCTCCTTCAATCTTCTTAGTGCCTCTATTCTATCACTGTT
>CAZRTU010000064.1:0-8375 GCA_964603075.1 uncultured bacterium | reverse complement strand
TTCGGTGTTGAATTAAACACTGAATAGCGGCGGAGGGATTCGAACCCCCGACACGCGGATTATGATTCCGCTGCTCTGACCAACTGAGCTACGCCGCCCGGGCATTATTATACCACAAAAACAGAGCAAAGTCAAGGAAAAATTGGGAACGCTTTAACTATGTAAGCCTTTCCTTCTAACGTGATACTACATACAGTAAGAAATTTTGATATCCTTTTTGCTTGACATCGAATCTATTATATAATATAATAGTAGATAAGTTTTATTTTATAGAGAAACGCAAAGTGAAACTGACCATCTACATCCTCACCATTAGTTTTTGTTTATCTACCAGCTTAGAGGCACAGACATATCTCGGAGACTATACTGGTTACTCTATTGAGGGTAAAAGGATTAGGGTTAATGTAGGTTCGTCTTCTGTTGAATTTATCTTCTATAAGCCTGAGATACTTAGAGTATACTTTCTTCCCACAGATTCCACACAATTTGATTCATCTTTTGTAATAATTCAGGATACCACGGAGAATGTGGCTCTCTCCACGGTCGAGACAGACACATCGCTCGAGATATCTTCCTCCTCAATCAGAATTGTCTGCAGTAAGATACCTCTGAGGATATCGTACTTTAATCTATCCGGAGAGCTACTTTTGGCAGAACCACAGTCTGGCGGACTAGCAACAAATGGGGAAGAACGCTGGGTGATTTTTGGACTATCACCCGACGACCACTTCTACGGTACAGGTGAACGAGGAACTTGCCTCGATAAGCGTGGTCAGGTTCTCTATAGCTACAATCAGCAAGTCTTCGGATATGATGGACCTGTGTCAACCATGAATCTCAACGTCCCCTTTACGGCATCGACAAATGGCTATGCTCTGTATTTTGAGAACACATACCCAGGTGAGTTTGACCTGGGATTTTCGGATTCTACAAGATTCCTCTACGGGGTATTTGGCGGTGAGCTATCATATTTTTTGATAGTTGCCCAGAGTATAAAGGAGCAGCTTGATAGGTATACCTGGCTTACTGGCAGACAGCCCTTGCCACCGAGATGGTCTCTGGGTTACATACAATCGAAATATGGTTATAGAAACGAATGGGAGGCAAGAGAATTCGTACAGACGGTACGAGAAAAGGGGATACCCTGTGACGCCATCGTATTAGACCTTTATTGGTTCGTTCATATGGGAGACATAAGCTGGAATCATGCAGCCTGGCCTGATCCCTTTCAGATGATGAGCGATTTCTTGAACCAAGGCATTAAGACCATAGTCATTACAGAGCCTTATATTGTTGAACATTCGAGTAATTTCTGGCCAGCGTTTGCCTATGGCTACTTTGCTAAAGATTCTCTTGGAATCCCCTATCTTATCGAAGACTGGTGGTCGTGTAATTGCGACGCAGGACTCCTCGATTTGACAAACCCTTCTGCACAGAACTGGTGGTGGGATAAACATCCCGCTTTCTTCGGAGATGAACTGGCTGGTATCTGGACAGATCTTGGCGAGCCTGAGTCACACCCAGAAGACATGTATCATTATCTTGGCAGGGCTGATAAGGTCCATAACATATTTAACCTCCTGTGGGCTAAGACTCTCTTCGAAGGATTCAACCAGTTCAGACCCAACCAGCGACTCTTCAACCTGACACGTTCGGGTTATGCAGGCATTCAACGTTATGGAGTAGCTCCCTGGTCAGGAGATGTTGGAACCAGTTTTGGTGCTCTGGCAGTCCAGATACCCATGATGCTGAATATGGGAATGTCGGGTCTTGCATATCATAATTCAGACATCGGCGGTTTTTGCTGTGGATATACCTCACCTGAGCTATACGTGAGGTGGATGCAGTATGGAACCTTCTGCCCAGTAACCCGTGCCCACGGTCCGGATTACCAACCACAGGAGCCCTGGGGTTATAGCGAGGAGACTGAGGAGATATGTAAGAGATACATCCAGCTTCGATACAGACTTCTGCCTTACATATACACCTTTGCATTTAAGAACTACCAGAGTGGTCTACCGATTGCCATCCCGCTTTTTTTCGAATATCCGGACGATAACAGCCTCTCTAACGAGAGTTCATCTTACCTTTGGGGTGATGCCATCCTGGTCTCTCCAGTCGTAGAGGAAGGTCAGGGGAGCAAATCTCTACATCTTCCAGAGGGTAAGTGGATATACTTCTGGGCAGACGAGGTGTTCTGTGGTGGCCAGGCTATAACAGTGGATACCCCTCTGGATATTATGCCGCTCTTTGTCAAGGCTGGTAGTATTATCCCAATGCAGCCGATTATGGATTACACTGACCAGAGCTCCCTTGACACACTCATGCTCGAGATATATCCATCACCCGAGATAGAGGCAAGTTTTACACTGTATGAGGACGATGGTAAGACTCTCGATTATCGGTCAGGTGGTTTTTCGCAGACTCAATTTAATCAGAGCATTTCGTGCAGTCGCGGAGATACTTCGCTTAGTGTTGATATAGGAGCAGCAGAAGGGGTATACGATGGTAAACCCGAAGATAGGGTTTATCTCTGTGGAATCCATTGTATTGCCGATAAACCGACTGCGGTCTGGAAAAACGGAGAGATGATTCCCGAAAGGCCATCATATGAGGTCTTAAGACAGGAAGGCGACGGGTTTTTTTACGATAGTCTTGCCAGATGTCTGTACATTCATATACCGGGATTTACAGATAGCACCTATGCTCTTTGCATTGACGATATTTCAATTTATGGTATATTATCGCCTTCTTTGAATATTCTATCAATGGAGCAGATTTATCCAAACCCATTCAGCTCGACAACTACTATTTGCTATAGTGTGACACATTCAGCCAGAGTGAGCATCAAGGTCTATGATATACTTGGACGGGAGGTAGCGACCATCGTTGATGAGGTCGAAGAGACAGGGAGGTATGAGGCGGAATTCGACCTGAAAAATTATAGATTGGAGGACCTTTCGAGTGGGGTCTATTTTGTGAGACTGGTAGCGGGAGATAAGTCTGTGTCAAAGAGGATTGTGTGTCTCAGGCACTAAGAAAATGTAGGGCAAACCTTCAGGTTTGCGTGTTGCAGGGCTAACTTGCCTGACGGCAGTCAGGAAGCCCTGCCCTACGTTTTTTGCTTCGCTTTCACATGTTCAACGAATATGGGGTCAGGCTCAGCTATTTGTAGACAGGTGATACGAGCCATAGAAAATGCTTTCGCAACAGCCTGAAGGGAGTATGATAAAATGAAGAAGTGGGGTATAATCATCGCGGTCATTCTCGTAGTGGTAATAACATTATTCCTTCTGAGTAGGGTGTCGGTAACTTCGAAGCACAGATTAGAAGAAGGGTTAGAGTATCAGATAGAGGCAGAGAAGAAGGCTGATTCAATAAAGGATTATTATAATAAAAAGATTAAGGAGAAAACAAAACTAATAAAGGAAGGGGATCTGTAGGAGAATTTTTACTGCTATTTCTGTCACCAAAATAATAATCGGGATATTGCCTTCTGAAGCCTGAGAGTCAAAGCCCTAACGCCCCCTCTTTCTCATAAGCACGATGGAGATGATCACGAATAAGGCTATAAGACCGTAGCCACCTATCAGCTCAGCCATTCTTGGGTAACCGCCGTAAGGATCTCTTATCCTTCCATATATCTCGACACCCAGAAGGACTACAAGTACAACAGGTGCAAGAATCTTTATCATGAAGTTCCACCAGTTTCCAAGCCGAAACTCGGATGTCTCGTTTGCATGTGAGCGGAGTTTGTTGAGATTATATGCGTAGCCAAGAAGTATACACTCTAACAGCCCCACAGTCACAAGCCCCCAGTTACTCATAAAGTTATCCACTATATCGAGCCACAGGATGCCTGCACAGGTTGCAAATGGTAATCCAAGAGCGACTCCTATCAATCCAAGTGTCAATAGAACAGGTGCCCTTTTAAAACGCCACTTATCGATTACGCCGCATGAGAAGGCTTCAACCAGAGAAAAGGCAGAATCTATTCCAAGAAAGAATATCATCAGGAAGAAGAGAAAACCGAACATCGGACGAAAGAAGGGAAGGTGGTTTATGATAGTCGGGAATGTTATGAACGCGAGTGGTATAGATGATGTAATCGTCTGCTCAATAGACACTCCCTGGGCGTGGGTATAATAACCGAGGGTTGAGAAGACGCAGAGACCTGCCATAAATGCAGTTCCCGCATCGACGAGCGCAATAATGAGAGCGTTATTTACGATATCCGACTTTGGTGGAAGATAGGAGGCATATGCTATCATAACACCAAATCCAACAGAGAGTGAGAAAAATACCTGTCCATATGCCGCAAGCCAAACGTTCAGATTTTTCAGGGCAGAGAATACAGGTGTGAGATAGTAACTGAGTCCGACAACTGCCCCTGGGAGTGTAATGCCGCGGATTACCAGTATGATCAATAAAACCCAGGGTAATACAACCGTAACCCATACAACCTTTCCAACGGTCTTGGGACCCTTCCATACAGAGAGTATGATGACTATCTAGGTTATTATAAGAGTTAAGACTATGGGAATCCTGATTCCTCCAAGGTTGAATGGATGGTCTGACAAGCAGAGGTAAGAATTCCAGAAGAACGAGTCTGTATCTTTTCCCCAAGCAAGATTGATTGAATAACCTGTATAGGAGAGACTCCAGGCGATGATTACACAGTAGTAACATACAATTGCAAATGCCACGAGGATGGCAAACCAGCCTACCCACTCTTTACCCTTACCAGCCATTGACATTGCGGCTGGTGGTCCCTTTCCGAATTTACTGCCAAGCGAGAACTCCAATATGAGGATGGGAATGCCTGCTGTGACGAGGGCAACAAAATAAGGGATGAGAAAAGCCCCACCCCCATTTTGATAGCATACATATGGAAATCTCCAGACATTGCCCAGGCCGACAGCCGAACCTATAGCGGCGAGAATGAAAGCGGTCCTATTATCCCACCTCTCCCTTTGCATTTCTAATCTTGGTAATTACACAATGTCTGGCACTAAATTATAGATTATTAAGTATGGTATTGGTAGATAGCAAAGGAATGATTAGGTTATTTGGTCGTTGATATTCGGTCTTTAGTCCTCAGTCTTCGCTCTATCTAGTAATCCTTTTGTAATCTGCGTTAATCTGCGTCCTATAACTGTGTAGTATTATTGCCAAAGGATTTATAGTTCTGTTAATCTATTATACCAAGCCAGTCATGGAGAAGGAATTGGAGCCGACCAATGAGCAGTGACACCCTTGCCATGACTGTGTAACCGAATGTGGCACCGAAAGCGAGCATGATGTACCATATACCCACGTTAGCCAGCCTGCCTATTGCACCTTTGTGCCCGACGGAGAAATAGAAATATAGAAGCGTGGTGATTACACCGATTACCATTATTATATTACTTATAAGAATAAGATTGGGCTGGCCAGGGGATATGGCAGTTATCGTGCCTTGCATGTGTCTGAAGATATAACCCTGGAAACTTCTCGGCACTGATATACCACATGTGGCTCCCATATAAAAGGCTATCGGATATCTGATAAGCCAGGAGCCCTTTTTGAAGAAGACGGAAAAGGCTAAAAGGCCAAGGATTGTTGGAAAAAGGACATAGAATTGATGGTTTCTGACAATAGGTTCCCAGACTCTTGGCAGGAAGGCGTTCCAGTATAATATCGATATTGTGTAACCAACAGAGACACCGACAAAGAGATGTTCTGCAAACTTGTAGAAGGGATTATCTCTCCACATAAAAGAAAACGTACAGAGTGTCAGGAATGCAGCAAACCATATCCATGGAGTGTGAGACATCGATCCTCCAATCTTATCTCTTTCTTGTAGTTCTTCTCAGGTTAAAGTAGGCAATGTTACCGACTACTATAAGTACAATCATCAAGATATGTACAAATGATTGGGCATCCATTCCTTTGGATGCAACCTTCCTGAAACCCTCCTTTGTATAGCCCTCTTTCTCTATGAGATTTTCGTATTCTGCTGCGCCCTTGAGCCCGCCAAGCATTCCAACGAACTGTCCGGTCTGAAGCCATGAGTAGTATTCGGCAGCTGAAACCGCAGTGGTTCCGACTCCAACCCTAACGTGGTATGTGGTGCCCACCAGGACCGCCCAAGACTGAGGAAGGGATGATCCCGATATCGACACAACGAGTGCAACATCATCATAATTCCTTATATGTTTCATCATCGGCAGTGAATCGATCAAGACGCCATAATAGTCTCTACCAAAGGTATTCCTTATGTTCTCTCCTATTGAAAGCATTACTGCCGTAACCCCAGGGACATAAGGGAGGAAGACATAGTCCTCCCCGTTCACCGCTCCATAGTCGTCCTTTACGCTTGTGAGCGCAATGTCAATCATCCCAATATACGTAGGGTATAGAGCCAGACACATGACATTTATATCTTTTGCAAAACAGTGTCTGAGTATAGATTGAGCCATCGGCTGCAGTTCAGGAGAAGTGGAGGGATCAAAGTCAAATGATATAAGTACTGCAGGTCCGTCGGGTGGAATCTTATCGACATAGTCAAATAATGCCTGGGTATAGGGAGTGGTAGAGGTAGGAAGTCCTACAGGACGTATAAGAGGTACGGTTACACATATGCCCACCAGGAGATAAATCCACCTCCTGTCAATATTCATCATCTTTTCCCAGAGGTTCATCTTTTAACCTCCCCCCAGGTATCCCCTCTCTATCCCGAGAATTATCTTGAGAGAAGTGGCAATCATCCCGAGACCAACGCCGAGCAGAATGCCCCTCTGTGCAGCCATATTTGGATACATAAGAATCCATTCAACGAAGGCGGGAAGCCACGGTGCAACCCTCTCACCAATGGGAACCCTGCCGAACATAACAATGAGTGCAATTACCAGAAGGAGAGTTGCTTGTGCCGTTCTCGCCTTGAATGCACGGTAAGCTGCAGATGCCATATAGAAGGCGAGGAGGGAGAACATGGTAGACTGCATGGGGACCATAATATGGGCATAGAGATTTGAGAATAGAGAACCCTCTCCTATGCCGAGTCTGATGCCTACAAAGGCAGTGAATACTAAGGCAAAGAGGGTTATAAATGAATAACCCCAACCCTCTTTTTTCTTTCTTATCTTTTCAATGTGAACGGCAAATAATGACCTTATAGCGATGACCGCCATAAAGATACCAACGATAATCTGCCATTGCAGGACTTCTTCGTAAGTTCTCTGTGAAACTGGATGAGGAATGAAGAACTGAATTATCATCCCTATGCCGCAGATAAAAGCAATAGCAAGGGGTATCTGTCTCTTCATAGGCCCGTGAAAAAACTTGAATGGCTTTTTATGTCATCAAGTTATTCTGGCATTATAACATAAAAAAAATTTGTTGTCAAGAAAAAAAACCTATGTATATTTACTATATGATACTTGAAACGAGATATGATCGGGAAATTTCTCTGTGTCTTATCCTTTCTTAACTTTTGTAAGAAATGAGCTAAGGTCTTTCATATCCTCTGGTAAGGGCGCGTGGAAGGTCATCTCCTCACCGCTTTTTGGATGTAATACTGTGAGGGATTTTGCGTGTAGTGCCTGTCTCTTCATTATGTTCATAATATCTTTGAACAAAATGCTGTCCACGTAAGGATATCTTCTTCTTCCCCCGTAGGTAGGATCTCCTACAACAGGATGACCGATGTGTTCGAGATGCACTCTAATCTGGTGAGTTCGCCCTGTCTCGAGTGAGAGCGAGACATGGGTAATGACACCATACCTTTTGATCACTTCATAATGGGTTCTTGCTACTCTCGAGGACAGTGGCGTTACCGCCATCTTCTTCCTGTCAAGTGTGTGTCTCCCCAATGGGGCGTCAATCATACCCCTATTTAATTCGAGATTACCCCACACCAGTGCATCGTATTTTCTCTTCATCTTCCTCGTTTCTATCTGTTTAGAGAGTGAAAGGTGGGCTTTCTCTTCTCTGGCAAAAACCAACAATCCCGATGTAGCCTTGTCCAACCTGTGTACTACGCCCGGCCTCTTTCCAGAACCACCCGCCAGTGTGGAGTGATAGAGCAGGGCATTGACCAATGTACCGTGCAGGTGTCCTGGTGCTGGATGTGTGACCATACCGGCTGGCTTGTTAATTAATATCATATATTCATCCTCATATACTATATCAAGCGCTATAAATTCAGGCTTTATAGAGAAGGGAATCGCCTTCTTGTAGATGACCTTTATCTCTTCTCCGGCATGGACTACATGGCTTGGTTTGACCTTTTTGCCATTAACGAGCACTTTTCCTGTTTCGATTAGCTCCTGGAGTTTATTACGTGACAACGCAATTCCCGCCTCTTTAAGATATTTGTCGAGCCTTTCCCTCTT
>CAZRTU010000063.1:5793-8436 GCA_964603075.1 uncultured bacterium | reverse complement strand
TGTTCTCTTACAACTATATGATTTAATTATGAGAAGGATAGTTTTGTCAATATTAATCGGGTGTATATTCCTGTTATCTAATGCAACGGCATTCTCCATAAAAGATCTTCGATATGAAATCAGCGCAGGTTATGTTTTTAATACACCTTTCAACGCTCTACTCAATAATTGGGGCAATGGTTGGGCAGTAGGTTACGGAATCTTATATAATCTAAATTCCACTCTTAGAATTTTAGCAAACGTCTCATATCAAAATTATGGGTTTACAGGTGATAACGTATGCATCGCACTGCCTGATATTTATGGTCTTGAATACGATGTGGATGGGGAAAATAGCCAGATATATGAATTATCAATAGGAACAAGGCTTATGAACTCAGAAGCATCGAAAAGCACATTTTTTACTATTCGTGGTGGTATATCCTTAATTGATATTGGAGAAATCATTATTTCTACGTGGATGGTCGACGAACCTGAAAAGATATATAGATCTAAATATTCCAATTCAGGGAAGTTTACTGTAACAGGCTTTGCTTCTTTTGGATTTGGGGTAGTGTTACCCATTAAACATAATTTAAATCTAATCCTCGAAAGTAGGTTTGCAACAACCAACTATAGGCTATATTCACGTGTACCTATATCTTTGGCGTTTCAATATAAGTTATAGAACTAATTGGGGTGAGACTGTATAATTAGTTAGATTCATTGGGGAGGTGGGATGTTGGGGATCCACAGATACGAGTATACGCCTATTCTTGGCTGGTCTGTAAGTAGATACGATACTTTTAGTCTGTGCAAACGACAGTATTACTACCAGTATTATGCGAAACATGACCCAGATTACCCAAGGGCGAGGATAGAAGCTCTTAAGAAGCTCACATCCATACCTCTGGAAATAGGGAGCTCGGTTCACGATACAATTGCAGCAATTCTAAGGCGTCTACTCAGGTCGGATGAGAGTATTGATGTAGAGCGATTCAGGCACTTTGTGCAAACAAAAGTAGCCCATGCATGTCAGAGTAAGAAGTTCTTTGAGGTTTACTACGCTCAAACTGACGCGGTTATGCCAGAAGATATGCTTCCCAGCATCATGGATTGCCTTAGGGAGTTCTTTGACAGTACCCGCTTCGAATGGATTAAAAACAAGGCGATTGAGAATAAGGAAGAGTGGCTCATAGACCCGCCAGGATTCGGCGAATCAAGACTCGATGACATGAAGGTCTACTGCAAGGTTGATTTTCTATTTGCCATAGATGGCAGAGCAGTGATTATTGATTGGAAAACGGGCAAGCGAGACGACCAAAAGCACGGAAAGCAGCTTCTCGGATATAGCGTCTGGGCTATGCACCACTTGGGTGTGCAGCCTTCCAATATCGACGCAGTGATCGCCTACCTTCGCCCTGAGTATCAAGAAACGCAGATGACTCCTACAGCAGAGGGACTGGATGACTTCACAGCACAGATCCGCCGTGAAACTAAGGAGATGTACGCTTTCTGCACCAACGTCGACGAAAACCTGCCTCTGAGTAAGAGAGCCTTCGAGATGACGAGCAATCAGACGTTCTGTGAGTTTTGCAATTTCAGGGAGCTATGCAACAGAATCTGACACAGCTTTGGATCAGGTCTTTAATTTTATTTTTTGCATTTAAAAAACTAATTTGGAGGTGGTCTTTATGAAGAAGTTTTTTGTTTTGACATTATTATTTGCATATGCTCTTTGTGCCGACCCTATACTAGCACCCTACATAAATGAATTTCAGACATCACCCGATTCTCTACAAAGGATTGAGGTCGCTTATTACGACGAATTTTATGAATGGCTAATTGTTACAACAAATACCTGCTCCTGCTTTGTCGATTCTCCCTTTGTCTCTGACCATTTTGCTTTAATAGATATGGAGAATACCAATGGTGATTTAGATCTGAACGATACATGTGATACTATCATTGTTTTTTTTGGAGACTTATGGTTTGCAGATACGGTCATTTATCCAGATACAGATACGGTTACTTATCCGGCTGCCTGTCTTTTCGCACCTGAGCCATATACCAGTGCCAGCAATTTTGAATACGATTGTGATTGGTACATAGACTCTACACCAACATTCGGAGCAGAAAATGACGATTATCCATACTGTACAATATCTGGTGCTGTATTCAATCTAGATTCTGTACCTCTTGAAGCTGCAGCGGTTCGACGTCGACATTATTCTACAACAGGTTGGTTTATACATTATACTAATGAAGATGGCTTATATTCGTTTACAAGTCAACAACCAGGAGATTATATTCTTATTGCCTCTCATTTAAATTATCAACCAGAAACAACACGTACATCAACCTATGCCCTTTTTCCGGCTGAAGATATAAATTTCTATTTAAGTCCAGGTTATGGGATTAACGAGGAGATCACTGAAATTTTTGCAGATCTTGTGGTATATCCCAATCCGTTCAGCTCCAAAATGACAATAGATATAAGACTACAGACCACAGACCAAAATCAGCGGTCGTCAGTCTCCAGTCTTCCGTCTTCGGTCTGTATTTTCGACCTTACTGGTCGCCTTATCCGTACTTTCTCTCTTCCCCCTTCCCCCTTTCCTTCTCTCAAATTGACCTGGGATGGGAGAGATGACGAAGGTATCG
>CAZRTU010000063.1:0-5783 GCA_964603075.1 uncultured bacterium | reverse complement strand
TAGATCGAAAGCGATCTGTAAGCTCAGATAGAACCTTGAACTGAAAGGAATTTAAGATGCAAATACGGTGCGCTTTTCAAAAAAACACCTTGCTCGTAATAATTCTGATAGGCGCTCTGCTATCAACTTCTTGCAGGCGTAAACATCAATTACCCGTAAAGTTTTACAGAGAAGATGTAAGCATCTGGGTAGAAGAGGGAGAGGTTACCGTACAGGGGATTTACTATTTTAAGAACAGGACTGATTACCGCAGAAAATTCAGCCTGTTGTTCCCCTTTCCTGTGGACAGTCTGCATATGTATCCCTATGAGATTGAGGTCATTGATACAGACTTTAAAAAATCAAAAAAGGGCATTACCTTTGATATTATCATAGACACTGAAGGAACGGTATCATCGGAAATTACATACAAGCAGAAGTTATTAACGAAAAGTGCCAGGTATATATTATCCACTGCCAGGGTATGGCTGGAGCCCATTGAAAGGGCAGGATTTGTGGTAAGCCTGCCTGAGGATTTCGAAAATTACTCTGTCTCATACAAACCTGACAGCATAGTACATAAAAACGATAGAATCTTCTACTATTTTGAGAAAGAGAATCTCCTCCCTGATAAGGATATTGAAATAATTTGGGAGTAATGCAGTTAGAGTCCATTAACTTAATTTCCTCTTCCCTACCTTCATATTTACCATTGACAAAATACCCTTTTTGCATTATAATATTTGATATAGCTTCCAGGTCTGCATCCTGATCATATAAGATACTCGCTTGAAAACCCAGCACAAAGGAGGATGTGATGAGTAAGTCAGTTGCAATAAACGGTAGCCCAAGGATGGGTAAGGGGAATACAGCCATGGTTCTTACCTCATTCATCCAGGGTATGATGGATGCTGGATCCGATGTCGAGCTATTCTATGCCAGACGCCTCAAAGTCAAGCCTTGCACATGTGGTGAGATGTACTGCTGGCGTAAGAGACCTGGTGAATGTTGTATCAAAGATGACATGGAGTTGCTTTATCCAAGGCTAAGGGAGGCGGTAATACTTGTCCTGGCTACCCCGGTTTACATTCCCCTACCCGGTGAGATGCAGAACCTCATCAACAGATTGTGCCCCCTGTTCGAGCCCCTTCTTGAGTTTCGCGAAGGACGCACACGCGCCAGGTTCCGTAAGGATGTTAAGATTCGGAAAATCGTGCTCGTGTCCACCAGTGGATGGTGGGAGAGAGAGAACTTCGGAACGGTATTGCGCATCGCAGAAGAACTTGCAGAAGATGCAAGTGTTGAATTCGCCGGAGCAGTACTCAGACCCCATGCATATTTGATGAAGAAGAAGGGGCAATTGACAGAGGATGGTGAGTCTGTTTTGAATGCGGCGAGAAGAGCAGGCTATGAGCTGGTTAAAGAGGGTGTAATGAGTAAGGATGCCCTCGAGGCGGTAAGTCGTCCGCTCATCTCCGTGGATGAACTCTGGCAAAGGTAGAATAAAGCGTTGTGAAAAGCGATTTATTGTCGCGCGCTGTTTTACAGAATCCCGCACGCGCATAGGTTAAATATGCAACTTCAAACCAAGAAAGGAAGGAAAAAATTGACAAACCTTCCTTTCTATGGTATAATTCACAAAATTTTTGCTATATAATATCGGACAAACGACATGAAATCAGGCGGATTGTATTGCTTATTTCTCATAACCTGGAAGGAGTCTGCATATGAGTAAAAATCTGACTATATTGGTCTTAGTGGCAACTCTTGTATTTTTAGCCATCCCCAAAGAAACTGCAGGAGATTCTACACCTGATACTCTACCAACGTTGGAACAGATCTTAGAACGGTACATCCAGGCTGTAGGTGGGTGTGAGGCCTTCGAGGAGCTTGTGACACGGGTGACGAGAGCACGGGTCGTGACCGATCTACCCACCTGGGATCCACCCGTATACGAAGTCGATACATTGATAGTCTACGTGAAGACGCCGAACAAGTACGTCGTTATCCAGCGTACACCACGAGGAACCATAGTGGAGGGCTTCGATGGGGAGACAGCCTGGAAACAAGACATCCAGGGCAAGACCTTCGACCTCGGGCTGTGGAACAAAAGGTCAAAATGGCTGGTCGATCTACATTACCCGTTGCTATTGATGGACTACTTCCCTGATATGACATTCAGATGCAAAGGGGTGCTGGAGGGACGCCCTGTCTACGTGGTTGATACCGACGACGATAGAGCACACGCTCTCTACTTCGATGTCGAGACGGGTCTTTTGCTCCGACTCGGGTTCCATCACGAGATCTATGACTATAGAGAAATCGATGGTGTAAAGATCCCTTTCCGCATCGTCTACAGCAGGAAAGGCGGTTCAAGCACATTCATACTTAACTCGGTGGAGCACAATATCCCCATCAATGATAGCCTATTTGTCATGCCAGATTCGTCTGAAAGTCCAACCGAATAGCAGCGATAGCAGCCGGATGATTTAAACGCTCTTATACCCGGAGGGATAAATGAATACTCCTAAAATGCACTGTCTATTACCCATACTCCTTATCCTGATGTTTTCTTTGGGATTTAATATAGCAGCAGCTCAGGTTGAAACAGAAACAGTGTACTATGGCATTGAGATAAACGGAGTATTATGCGGATATTCGGAAATCACAAAATCGCCCATGGTAAAGGACGGCAAGGACATGATCTTACTGAAGCAAAAGGCGTTTTTGATGCTCTCTGCACTGGGAAGCCAATTCAACACTGAAGTTGAATTAACATATCACGTCGATCCCTCAACTGGGAAATTCACTTACCATGATTGTGATATTACACAAGGTCCAACAAAATTAAGCTCCGTTATCTTCATTGAGGGTGACACAGCCCGTTTTACATCAACACTAAGTGAAGAAATAATAACAGAGCTACCACAGGATGTTATCCTCGAGAACATGCTTTTCTTTCCCCATCTTTTAAAAGATTTTGTAGAGGAAGGCCTTGAGGAAAAGACTTATGAAATCTATGAAGTCAGGGAAGCCGAAGTTCAAAAAACAACATATACAAAGATCGGAACTGAAGAACTTGAGTTTGCAGGCAAAACCTATAATGCCATTCTCCTTAATGAACTGAATCAAGAAACAGGTTTAAAAGTTAAATGGTGGCTTAATACAGAAAATGGATATTTGCTAAAAGCGGTTCTTCCAAATAACAGGATGTCCTATCTAACAGATCCTTCAGTAGTTAAAAAAATCAAAATGGCAAATTTAGATGAGAACTTAGCCAGCAAGGTCAATGTATCAATCGCAGATTTTCAAGCTATATCATACATGAAGGTGAAAGCAGAAATTGAACCTACAGGGTTGTGGGTTACTACTGAGGGTCTTAATGTTCGAGATCAGAGTTTTACAGGTACGGTAAATGAAAACCTGATAGAAGGTGTCTTTGAAATACAACATATGCCCTATGACGGTTCGGATGCTCCAGATTTTCCTCCAGATTTCAGCAAGGTTGATTCTCTTAAGGAATATATCGAACCAGATGATATGATTGATTCAGATGACCCGGTCCTCGTAAAAAAAGCACGGGAAATAACAGAGGGGTCAAAAGACTCCTGGGAGGCAGCACGCCGTCTGAGTAGATGGGTCGCCGATAGCATAATTTACGCAATTCCTGGCCAGGTGTCTGCCCGTAAGACCTATGATGCAAGGAGCGGAGAATGTGGTGCTCACTCACTTCTTCTTGCTGCTTTTTGCAGGGCTGTAGGCATTCCAGCCCGTGTTGTCTGGGGGTGTATGTATACCCCTAATTTTGGTGGGTGCTTCGGACAGCATGGTTGGAATGAAATATATATGGGCAAGGCAGGATGGATACCCGTTGATGCCACCGCATTTGAAACTGACTATGTCGACTGTGGTCATATCCGTATTGGGACCTACCAATCAATGGTCACTGCCCTTAATCCCAAAGAGATGGAAGTGCTTGATTATAAGGTTGGCTCAATGAAAATGGGCGAAGTAGAAGAGCCCCTACCCGAAAAATATGAAACCTATGTAGGTGAGTATATCAATATTGGAAATAATATGCTGCTAAAGGTTTTTGTCCAGGGTGGCAATCTGACTGTTGATATTCCAGAAAAGGTTGTTTTGGCTTTAAATGACCCTGATGAAGAGGGTCTATGGTATTGTAAATTAACGGACAAGTTATATTTTACATTCAAGAAGGATTCTTCAGGCAAGGTTTTGGAAATGGAACTGCATGAATTAATATCCATGCCGAAGAGAAAAGAGCCTGAAGAAATAGATAATGATGTTCCTGAGGAATTCAAACCTTACCTCGGGAAGTATTTCCTTGCAGCTCTGCAAGCCGAGTTTAAAGTAATATATAAAGGTGGCTGTCTGGCAGTGGACGACCCTATTGAAAAGGTTACCGTAAAATTACAACCCCCTGATAAAAAAGGAAGATGGAGGGACGAATTTAATAAGAATGAGATCTTCTTCGAATTTGATGCAGAGGGCGCTGCAAAGACCCTCATTATAGACTCGATAAATAGGTTTAAAAAGAAAGAGTCTTAGGCACCTTTTGCTTGTGACGATGGTGCTTGGAGAGGATTTGGGTCAGTTCTTCACTTTTTCATCTAAGATGGGCTGAGATCTGACACCGCTTCTTTCCCAGGAGGTTATAATGGGTTTTTTCAACTCACAATCCAAAGCCATGGTATTCTTCATCACTATCTTTTTCTTGCTTAATATTTCAGTTTCATACGCTATGAAACCCTACAAAGATTACGAGAATTCTCCAGAGGATTTTGGTATAGCTTATGAATCCGTTTCATTTAAGACAATCGACGGTTATACACTTACCGGCTGGTTTTTACCCTCAAACCAGGATTCTGCCAGGGCAACCATCGTGGTTTCCTATGGAGACGCAGGCAATATGGGTTATATGATTGGACTTAGTAACATCTTCACGTCGACTGGTTACAACGTATTGCTCTATGATTACCGTGGTTTCGGTAAGAGCCAGGAATTCGACACCGATAAGGATATGTTAATCTATACCGAATTCTTGTATGACCTGAATTCTGCAATCGATTTTGTTAAGGCTAATTATGGAGGGCAGATTGTACTCTTTGGTTTCTCTCTGGGTGCTACCCTCTCTATCGCAGTCACGGGGCAAAGAAACGATATCACTGCCGTTATCGCAGAAGGCGCCTATACAAGCACTGATGAGGTATTGAAAAAGATTAATGAGTTGGAGGCTAACGAGGAAGATGAGCGCCGAATATTTCAGTTGCCACATGGCTACCCCTCTTCTGCTCAGCCTATCAATGCGGTCAAATCATTCTCAAACACAGCATTATTCATCCTGACAGGTTCTGATGATAAAATCTGCACTCCTGATATGGCTTATCAACTCTATTCGCAGTGCGACTCGCCTCAGAAATCGATCTGGATTGCAGCCGAAACAGCCCACGGTAGAATCGTTCAAGATTATGAGGAGTTATATTCTGATATTATTTTGACATTTCTCACCAAGGTATTGGACTAAAATATTTATTGGTGAAAAACTGGTTGGGTCAGACAGAAACTGAGGCTAAACTTTGTTTACATAAACTAGCGATTTTCCTCTTTCTTTTCTCAGATCACCTTATATCTGCTATTGACAAAATCCCTTTTTTGTAGTATAATACATTAATAATTCTCTGCAGAAGTTAGGTACCTTCGATAAGCTACTGGGTCTATAAATCAATCGCTGACATTTTAATCAGCATGACAAGGCTAAGGGGGTAGTATGAAGTGGCAAAAAT
>CAZRTU010000062.1:0-8455 GCA_964603075.1 uncultured bacterium | reverse complement strand
AGTAGCCGATACCACGACTGAGGTCGACCTGATAAGAAACGGGCATACATCCGGTGTTGCCGAAATGAGAGTGTCTGAAACCGAATGGGGGGGCGAAAAGGCATACCTTGCGTCTCTCAGAGATATCTCAATTCGTAAAAAAATTGAAGATGAAGTAAAGGGATTAAATGAGGTCTTGGAATTAATTAACACTATCTTAAGACATGATATAATGAATCAGTTGACGGTTGTGAAGGGACGATGCCAGATGTTGCAGGTAAAGACTAAAGAAGAGCAATTACTAACGCCAGTCTTTAAAGCAATAAAAAGATGTGTTGACCTGATAAATGGAATGAGAGACCTCGAGTCCGTGGTGTCTTCTGGCAAGGCTTTGAAAACCTACAATGTAAGGGAGACTATAGAAAAAATTACGCAGGGTTATTCTGTTGACTTTGATCTCAAAGGTAATTGCAAGGTGATGGCTGATGAAGCCCTTGATTCAGTTTTTACCAACATAATAAGGAATGCTATTATGCACGGTAAAACAGATAGAATAGAAATAAATATAGCAAAGAAGAGAGAGTTGTGTGAAATAAAAATTGCCGATTATGGTGTGGGGATTCCAGATGAAATAAAGGATAAAATCTTTAACGAGGGTTTCAAATATGGTGACTCAGGTCAGTCGGGGTTAGGATTATACATTGTGAAGAAAATTATAGATAGATATAATGGTCAGATTACAGTAGAAGATAACAAACCCAATGGGGGTGTATTTATCATAAGACTGAGGCGTTCCAAAAACAAAAAGATTAAGTGAAATGAAGACTGACGAGATAAAAATAATCCTGGATTCTCTGTCAGAGCTTGTTGTCCGATACGGGAAAGATATGAGAATAAAGTGGCTAAATAAAGCAGTGGAACAAATCCATAGTCTTTATAATACGCCAATAATATTCCTGACCGAAGACTTTGACAAAAAAAATTATTGAACATGCAAATATACCGAGCCGCTTGGTTACATAGTCAAGCCGTTCGAAGAAAAGGAATTAAAGACAATCAGTTCAGAGCAGATATAACCAGGAGGAAAAATAAAAGAGAGTGAAGAGCTATATCGGACTCTATTCGAAAACTTCCCGGTTTCCGTCACTCTTTTGGACAAATCCGGAATCGTTATTGACTGCAATAAAGCCACCGAGGAACTAATAGGATATTCCAAAGAAGAGATTATTGGGAAGCCATTCTTGGAACTTAAGACATTAGATTCAAAGGACCTGCCCGAGTTAACGAAAATATTTAAGAAACTCAAAGAACATGAGACGAAAACTCATGAACTGGAGATAATCGGACGGGGTGGTGAAAGGCGCTGGGTCCGTGTGGTGAACTCCGTACTAAAGAGAGATAAGACGGTTCTGGGTTACCAGATAATCACAACCGATGTTACAGAGATAAAACGAATAGAGGAAGAAAGAGAGAAAACCCTCGCCCAGTTGAGGGAGCGTGTCAAAGAACAAAATTGCCTCTATGAGGTTGCAAACGCGATACAGGCTAACGATGACCTGGACAAATTGTTCAGTGAAATCACCTCTATCATCCCTAAGGGCTGGCAGTACCCGGGAATAACACGTGCCAAAATACTATTTGACGAAAAAGAATATGTGTCGGAGCCTTTTGAAGAGACCGAGTGGAGACAATCCACTAATATAGCTATAGATGGTAAGCATCGAGGCTCTCTAAATGTCTTTTACCTGGAAGAGCGTCCTAAACTTGATGAAGGTCCATTTCTGAAAGAAGAACGAAACCTCGTAGATTCGATTGCGCGGAGTTTCTCAGAGACAATTGAGAGGAAAAATGCTGAAAGAGAGCTCGTGGAAGAACGTAATCTACTAAGAACCCTTATAGATAATCTACCAGATTACATATACGCAAAAGACACCAAAAGCAGATTCGTACTCAGCAATATCGCTACCGCGAGAGAGGTCGGAGCAAAGAACCCGGATGAACTCATTGGTAAGACAGACTTTGACTTCTTCCCGCATAATTTGGCGGAAAGATATCATTCTGATGAGAAGAGCGTTTTAGAGTCAGGTCAATCTCTGATTAATCGAGAGGAACTCGTCATAGACCACGCAGGTAATAGGCTTTGGGTCTTAACAACGAAAGTTCCCCTGCGCGATAGCAGTGGTCAGATAGTGGGACTTGTAGGTATGAACCGTGATATAACCGAGCGCAAGAAGGCGGAGGAAGAGGTAAAGGCTCACCGTGAGCATCTTGAATTAATTAATAAGATTTTGAGGCACGACCTCATAAATGATTTAACTGTAATAAGAAGCTCGTTTAGACTCTACAAAAACACGGAGGATCAAGAATATCTACAAAAGATACCTTCATACGTCGATAAGAGTGTGGAATTGATAAATAAAATGAGGGGACTCGAATCCTTTATGTCTTTTCATAAAGACTTAGGATTCTACAATGCTATAGACATCATAAAAAATGTCATTAAAGATTATCCATCAATAGATTTTAAGATAGAAGGCAGTTGCAAAGTCGTTGCCGATGAAGCTTTGAGCTCTGTAATCGATAATATAATAAGTAATGCGGTTGCCCATGCTAAAACTGATAGAATCGACATCAATATTTTGAAAACCAGAGAGGTGTGCGAGATAAGGATAGCGGATTATGGCGTGGGAATACCAGAAGAGATAAAAGGCAAGATCTTCGAGGAAGGCTTTCAGTACGGTGAAACGGGAAGGTCAGGTCTGGGATTGTTCATAGTTAAGAAAACACTGGAAAGATACGGTGGCAGCATTTCTATAGAGGACAACAAACCCAGTGGAACCATTTTTATATTGAAATTGAAGGGTATAAGATAAACTTTCGATGGACAGGCTAAAAATAAGAGAATTTCCCCGGGGGTATTAGATGGCGAGGATACTAATAGTAGAGGATGAAAGTATTGTCGCGACGGATATAAAGACTACGTTAGAGGGTCTGGGTTACAAGGTCGTATCAACTGCCTCTTCATGTGAGGAGGCTATCAAAAAGGCAGAAGAAGACCGTCCGGATCTTGTCCTGATGGATATAGTCTTAAAGGGCGATGGAGATGGTATAGAGGCTGCCAGTCAAATACATAAGCGTTTCGATATTCCTGTTGTATATCTCACTGCCTATGCCGATGATAAAAGACTTGAGCAGACCAAGTATACAGAACCAATGGGATACTTGATTAAGCCCTTCGAGGACAGAGAATTACATGCCGCAATCCAGATGGCTCTCTACAGACATAAAATGAATCGAGAATTGAAAGAAAGCGAGGAAAAATTTAGAGGCATATTCGAAGAGTCTCCTATTGGGATTGCTTTGTATGATTCTAAAGGACGAATAATAAATGCCAACAGATCTTGTCTCAACATTTTTGGTGTATCTGAGGCAAACATGGCAAATAGCTTTAAGCTATTTGATAATCACAACATTCCAGAGGATATAAAACAAAAATTACTTAAAGGTAAATCAGTAAAATTTGAGACCAGGTTTGAGCTCGACAAATTCAAGATCCAGAAATCGAAGCAAAAGGTAAAATCAGAAATTATCTATCTTGATATGCAGATTACACCATTAGGTCTCAAAGAGAAAGACTTAATAGGCGGTTATCTGGTTCAGATTCAAGACATCTCAGACCGCAAGCGCATGGAAGAGCTTAGAAGAAAAGCCTTCGGGCAGATAAGTGAAAATATCGAGAGGTTTGCTATCCTTACTGATGGGATAAGAAATCCTCTGGCTGTTATTTCTGGTTTAGCTGATCTAAAGATCGAAGATTCGTCTAAAAAATTAAGACACCAGGTTAACAGGGTCATCAAAATATTAGAACAGCTTGACAAAGGATGGCTTGAATCTGAGAATATAAGAAAGTTCTTGAGGAGCTATCAGTAAAGTCTTGTAAATTATACCATATCTAGAGCGCATCGACAGCGATAAACGAAAACGATTTCCAGCCATCAAAGCTTGGTTATCGGTGTGAAATTTGAAACCTGATCATTCAACCCTGGACTCAATATGAAGATATTAATTGTCGATGATGATGCCGACATAAGAGAAATTCTGGAGTTTATGCTTGAAGATTTTGAGACCATCAGTGTGGCAAACGGTAAAGAAGCGCTCGAAAAATATAAGGATACAAAACCGGACATTGTCCTGATGGACATAGTGATGCCAGAGATGAACGGAATTGAAACGACCAAAGAGATATTAAAAATAGACCCCAATGCAAAAATATTAGCAGAGACTGCATATGCAAACACAAAGGGTAAAGAAATGCTGGAAGTCGGTGCCTTAGACGTAATAGAGAAGCCCTTCGACCCCCAGAAGTTAACTGAAAAAGTCAAAAAATATCTCGGCTGAACCATAACTTGCTTCAGATAAACATCATATTAACGATCTGTCTTTTAATCTAACATCTCAAAAATTAACTCGGGGTATATATGGATATTGCAGGTTATATAGACCATACATTCCTAAAACCCGATGCAACCGAGAAAGATATAATAAGGCTATGTAATGAGGCTAAAGAATATAACTTCGCCTCCTGCTGTGTAAATCCCTATTGGGTATTGCTTACAAAGAAAAATCTAAATGGAACTGGTATTAAGACCTGCTCTGTATTATGTTTTCCCTTCGGAGCAACACAGGTAATGACAAAGATCTACGAGGCAGAGCAATGCAAAGATAACGGTGCAGATGAGATTGATATGGTTATGAATATAGGTGCATTCAAGTCCGGTCATAAAGACATCGTGGCTCAGGAAATAAGAGAAACTGTCAGAAAAACTGAGATAACAATAAAGGTCATTATAGAAACCTGTCTCTTGACTGATGATGAGAAGGTAGAGGCTACAAAGATAATCATAGATAACGGTGCACATTTTGTAAAAACCTCGACAGGGTTTTCCAGTTACGGTGCAACAGTTGAGGACGTACGTCTCCTTAAAAAAGTTGCAGGAGAAAGCATAGGTGTGAAGGCATCGGGTGGTATAAGGACTTACAGGCAAGCAATGGAAATGATCGAGGCAGGGGCAAGCAGAATCGGCACCTCCGCAGGTGTTGCCATAGTATCTCAAACACCCTGAATGAGAATTTGAGTTACCCCCACCATGAATTAAGCCCCATTACCACTTCCCAGTCTCGGCCGTGAATCAATAAAACTCCACCAGATGGAACCCTGATCCTAATTGTTGGAACAGTGTATGCCTACCACCCGAAAAAGGAAATCTTCTCACCGTAGAAACATACTCATGAATTTTTTAAATTTTCCACTTGACATTTTTACTGTTTAGTGCTATAATGAAAAAATGTAAAGAAATTTTACAATTCTTTTAATCAATATGATAGACAACCGTTACAGGATAATAAAGAAGCTTGGCGCAGGAGGTATGGGAGAGGTCTACAAGGTCATGGACATACATACCGGCGCACAGCTGGCTTTGAAAAAGTCTTCATTTAAGCATACAAGAAATGAATTCCTAGCACTCTCTAAGCTCTATCATCCTAATATCGTAAAAGTCTTTGAATTCGGAAATATCATCCCTAACGAAGCCCAAAAAACCCATCCAGAGTACTTCTTTACCATGGAATACATTGACGGCGTGAACCTCTATGATATCTTCAAAGATTCTCTGCCTAAAACAAGGGATGAATTAGATAAATTAAACTCCATAATCTCCCAAATCTGCGATGCCCTCAGGCTTATTCATTTCCACAAGCTCGTCCACTGTGATATTAAACCGAGCAATATACTTATACAGTTTGTAACATCAAAAGAACCCAGGGCAGTCTTAACAGACTTCGGACTGATTGAGAAAGGGGCTTCTAAAAAACTGAAAGGCACTCTCCAGTATATCGCTCCTGAGATTCTAAAGGGTGAGAAGATGGACAGGAGTGCTGATCTGTTTTCACTCGGTGTAACTATTTACTATGTAATTACCAACCGCCTTCCATTCAAAGGCGATAACGCTATAAGCCTTATCAATCAACACAACAAAGGGAAGGTTACCCCACCAAAGGAACTAAATCCTTCAATACCAGAGGAATTGAATGAACTCGTTCTGAGTCTATTGCTACCAAAATCCAGGAGAAGAATAGATTCTGTAGAGGATGTACAAAAGACGATCCACAGCATCTCAGGAAAAATCCATAAGACAAAAGTCTTTACCCCTGTGCTGGTGGGCAGAGAAAAAGAACTCTCCACACTCAAAAATACACTGGAGGAGGTCAAATCTTCCAAGAAAGGCAGGGTAATTGAGGTGTGGGGTAAAAACGGGGTAGGCAAAACGAGACTGCTGAAAGAGTTTGTGCCTTATGCCCTGACTGAAGGCACAAGGGTAAAGTACTTCGATTCAAGAAAGGATATTGTAGGTGTATATGCAAAGAACATGGAGAAGGAAATCCCAGAAGGTTCAGAACTAAACCTCTTTGCCAAAATCCAAGAGAAACTTTCCAAAGAATCAACCTCATTACCTTTGCTATTAATAGTTGAAGATCTCCAGGTTTCGAAAAGGACAAACCTTAAATTTTTGGAGTACCTCATAAGGTCTATTGAAAACGAAAATATTATTTTAATCATCACATCCTCGGATGAGAAGGTAAATTTCTCCTCCACACAATCCCCAAATTACTTGAGTAAAATACTCCTAAAGCCGTTGAGTTATCGTGATACCAAAAATCTTCTCAAATCGATGCTGCTGACGAATAATAAGATTGGAGAAATAGGGGAACTCATACAGGACTATACGGCGGGTAATCCATTTCTTTTAACAACATTGGTGCCAAACCTTGTTGAAAACGGCATTATACATAAAAAAAACGGCAAATGGAAAATCTCCAAGGAAAGGCTAAGGACGCTTCATTTACCAAAAGACATTAAGCACTTCACAACCTCTCTCTTAAGTGGACTGAGCAAAGAGGAATTTAACCTTCTCAAAATAGGGGCCCTCCTGAAAGATGAATTTAATCTAAAGATGCTTAAAGACTTAACGCCCTTAAAACCCAGTGTCATGTTGGCTCTCCAGAAAAAGGGCATTATTGTAGAAAACTCCCCGGGCTACTATTCTTTCACACACCAGATGGTTTCCAATATAATCTACCAGAATATGGACGCCGAAGAAAGAAGATTAATCCATGCGAAGATTGCCAGACTCCTTGAGAGACGATTTAAGGATGACCCCTATAGAATAGCACCCTCACTCACCCATCACTACCTTAAGGCAGGTGAAAAAGAAAAGGCATATGAGTTTGCTCTCCTATCTGGTGAAAGAGCCGAGAACACTTCAGCGAATACAGAGGCAGCAGAATATTTCGAACTTGCGTTATCCCTTGCTGATGATACAAAAAAGGGGGAGATACAAGACATCTACGAGACCCTCGGACACCTATACCGAATTCAGGGGAGGTTTGAGGATGCCCTGATGAAATATGAATCTGCACTGTCGCTCGCTTCGAGAGACTCTTCTGTCAGGATTTATAGAAACATTGGTATGATACACAGGGATCAACGTAACTATCGTGAGGCTTTGGAATACTTCAAGAGAGGATATGAGATAAACTTCAAAGACCACTCTCAGAAGATACTACTATTGAGCGACATGGGATGGGCGGATATCGGGCTGGGTGACCTGGAGAAAGCAAAATCCTCGACTCGGAAGGCAATCAGAATGGCTAAAAATTATAACGACCAGTTTGGACTGGCTTATGGCTTGAGCACCCTTGGTTCGGTCTATATACAGAGCGGTGACTATGAAAGGGCAGGTCAATATTATAAAAAGGGATTAAAAATTGCCCAGGAGATAAAAAACGGAGAACTAATTAGATCAACTTCATACAACCTTGGCCAAATCCTCTGGAAGACAGGAAAACCAAATCAAGCCAGGAGACTCTATAGAAAAAGCCTAAAAACCGCAGGAAAAAATGGTAATCTCTCCCGAGTTGCAATGTACAATAAGGCACTCGGAATCCTTGCGCAGGAACAGGGGGATTTTGTTGATGCCGAAAAGCATTATACATCGGCGACTGACATTTTTAAAAAGATAGGAGACGATAGAAGTTTAGCGTCATTGTACCTGGCTCTGGGTCATATGTACCAAGATCTCAGTGATATAGAGAATGCACTAAGATACTACAAAATAGCACTATCGACATCTCAGAGAATAAAAGATGAGCCATTAATAGCAAGAATATACAGTAACCTTGGCAATCTTTACCAGGAAGAAGGGAATTTAGCAGAGGCGTTAAAAAGCCTCAAGGAAGCACTCAAGATCAAAAAGAGAACTGCCGATGGTAGTGACATCGCTTTTCCTCTGCATAACATAGGTTACGTATATATGCTAAGTGGTGACCTGAATGAGGCCTCAAAATTTCTACACGAGAGTTTCGAACTAAGTAAAAAACAAAACCTAAAGAAGGCAATGGCTGAAGTCTGCTCCAGCCT
>CAZRTU010000061.1:0-8469 GCA_964603075.1 uncultured bacterium | reverse complement strand
TAAAGGTTTTTGGTTACCTTTTAATGGATATATGTTTCCAAAAGGTATGATAATAAAAGCCATTAAGAAAAAGGGCTGACATACTGCGTACAACAAAGTTTTTACGCTACGTCGCACCTTTGGTGCGCCTTGGGTCTCGGGCTTTGCCCTTGACCACATTTTGCTTTGTCACAGTTTTTGCTTACGCAAAAACGCGTGCCAACCTGCTTCGCAGGCCGCAAAACGTCGTAAAAACTCGGAACGTTATCGGAAATTGCAGCCTGAATATGGTGAGAAGGAAAAAAATATGAACACGATATTTGTCTTAACTACAATATTTGTCTTCCTGACTATCTTAGTTGAATCAATAAATTTAGTTTTACAATTAAAAGGCAGAAGATTAACTAAATGGTTCGGCAAAAATGCTTTTAACATTCACATGATCTCCACAGGAATTTTTTGGGTAATTACATTCTGTCTCATAGTTATTTTACAATTTGAGGAACATCCATTATTCCATAACAGCATTATCCTGAGGTATATAGGATTAATTCTGTTACTTTCTGGCATAATTTTGGCTTTGTGGGCATTCAGGTTGTTGGGACTAAAAAGATCATTGTGTCTCAATTTCTTTGAAGAAAACGTTCCAGTTGCAAATGAATCTTTGTACAAATACATTAAAAACCCAGAGGACTATGGTCTTTGGATCGCTCTTATTGGTTTAGCAGTCTTTACGGGATCTCTTTATAATTTGGCTATAGCTGTTGAGTTTATAATCATCATGATACCTCATATAACGTTGGAGAGCATACCTTTAAAGAAATAAGTATTGGAATATCTCAGAAATTGTGTTAGGATCGTTGAAACTGCAACTTCCGATAACAGCGGATAAAAAGGGGAATCGGATATTTCCCCAAATTGCCTTCGGCAATTTCTTTTATCCTCACCCCGTTAAACGAACCTTTATATAAAGATGTTCAGTGATATTACAACCTCACAATCTCTTTCTCTATCCTCCGTCATTGGTCCCGCTTTCGGGATCCGAATATGACGGAATCGGATTTATGCTTCGCATATATTCCACAGAGGTTGTATTGCGTCCAGAACACGTAGGAGAATTAGTTTCTTTACAATATTTCGAACTTATAACAACTTCATTAAATTACTACTTGATTTTTCCTCTATATTCGATTATAATTTATTTAGGATGAGAACGAGAGGGATTATAGCGGGGTGTTTACAATTTTTTTTACCTCAAGTATATCTATAAACACCTATACAGACATACCGAACATAATAAAGTGTACACCATTGTTAGCCATCTAGCTAAGTCGTGAGCAAATCTAAAAACTATTCAAGCCTTACTAGACCATAAAGATATCACTATGAGACTTCGCTATTCCCACCTTTGCCAGTCATGTCTTGAGGAAGCGGTGAATGAGCTTTATAAAAAGGAAGTTTGTATTAAGTAAGAAAATGGAAATAGATTGAAAGATTATAACCAATTAGAAAAAATCCATTTATGCGCTATTTTCTCTTGACTTTTCTGATATTTAGTATTATAATAAATATGAAACACATTAAGTGCTATACTACACAAGCTTAATCTTATAATATCATTGAAGGTAAAAAACCACTGCATGCTTTATCTAATTAAAATCTACAGAACTTTCCTCTAACCATTACCAAGCTATCACAGATAAGAGACTTGATACGCCTAAGAAAGGCCTATTCCTCAAATTTTCCGTAATCCTATTAATTACAGAACACGTTAAATTACGAACATTGAAATATCTTATTCTCCTTACAGATAAATGAATAAAAAGAACTTCTCTCAGAGCTTATTAGAAGCAAATACATTTAACAAAAAGTAAGGAATTTCTGATCATTATATCGTCAGTTATGAATATGAGATTTTGCAGAATTGTACTCCATAAAAAAAAATATAAGAGTATATGGGGATTTAGCGTAATCGTTTTTGGGTGATAATCGAGAGGTGGAAGATGCCTAAATATTTGTGGGTAATATTTCTTTTTATAATCAATATGAGAGTATATGCAAATACTGAGCTAACGGATAGTATTTCAAGAGTGGGAGCGTGTGCGACGCCGGGACAGGCTTGGGATGTATATGTGCGAGATACCATTGCATATGTGGCTGATGGTTTAGGGTTTACTACAGTGAACATCTCTGATTGTTCGTATCCATTGATCATTGGCAACATAACCGATCCAGAGGCAAGGTCTTTTGGAGTTTTTATAGAGGATACTGTTGCCTATCATAATAGCAGCGGTTGGGTTAATGTTTTCTCAACAATTTCTATTTCTAACCCTGCGTCATTGTATGTTCTTGGGTGGTGCCGTATTCCAGTGTCTCCTCCCATTTACCCAAAAGGTATAATAAAAGTTGATACTATCGTTTTCTTGGCCAATGGATACGATGGCTTAGGTATAATTGATGTCTCAGATCCGTCAGATCCTGATACTATTAAATATATTAATACTTCTGGTTATCTACTTGATATATCAGTACGGGACTCATTGATGTTTGCTGTTGATTATGATAGCATACTTGTTCTTAATATCTCTGATCTTGTAAATCCTGTTCAAATCGGGTCTGTAGAAATGCCTTCAGCTGGCTTTGGTATTTCTGTGTCGGGTGACTATGCTTACGTTGCTTGTCGAAGTAGCTTTGGTATGAATGGTAGATTGGAAATAATAAATGTATCCGACCCTACATTACCAGAAATCGTGTGCAGTGTCAGCGATATAAGAGGAAATGCTGTAGATGTCTATGTGGTGGGTAATTATGCTTATGTTGTAGCGGCGGATTATTGGATACCCCCAAAAGGAGAAGAAAGAAAGCTGATACCCCTTAAAAGGCTTGATGTAATAGCAGATATAGAAGGTGGTCTTAGGATAGTAGATATTAGTGATCCAGATAGTGCCAGATTAATACTTAGTTACGATACGCCAGGTGATCCCAGAGGGTTATTTGTTGACAATGATTTAATATATGTTGCAGATTATGATAGTTTACTAATACTTCGTCATTTATTAACTGGTATAGAAGATATAACTTTTCGGTTAGATACAGACAACATTCCTTTATTGCAAATCACCCCAAGTCCTTTTAGTAGTTCTACCAAGATAAATTATTATTTAAGTGATTGTTCTTCAATTACTTTAGATATATATGATATTAATGGGCGGAAGATTAGAAATCTTCTTAGCAGAGTGGAAAACCCAGGTTTACATTCTATTATATGGGACGCAACAGACAAATTAGGCAAAAAGGTATCAGAAGGGGTGTATTTCTGCTTTTTAGTTATTGATTCTAACATAATCTCGAGGAAAATAATTGTGTCACATTAAGGTCTCTAACGTGGAGGGAAAATGTGTAAAAAACAATTTTTGTTCGGTGTGCTAGCTATAGGGCTTATTATTGTCACAAGATCAGTTAGCGGTGAAATCCTGTTAAGGAACACCTTTGAAAATTATGAAGGTGATCCGTCCAGTTTAGAGGAACCCTGGATATTTTCAACATATGGAGAGGGAAATTGGTATTGGGAAGGTGAACCTCGCTCTCCGAAGCCTGAATATCAGAAACAAGCCCATGGTGAGTTAAGCATTCATATCAGAGATCCCAACAATACTTCTTATGCCAATGTGATACATAGGCTTCCTGCTATTGAGCTTGGTGTAGAATACATGGTAGAGTTCTATCTCTGGGTACCTTCAGAAGACCAAATAGATGACATGTATCTATATAAACCCACTGTTGAAGGGGATTCTGCCGATGTTCAACTATTACTCCACAGTGTAAATGGACAGACCCTGACCGTACATGTCAGAGATAAAAATGGTATAGAGCCCTGTGGGGTCGGGCTGGAATCTGGAATTTAAAAAGGGAATATTCTAAGTATCAAGTTAATATATAATATCGTAATTTTGTGTTAGGTTATCCTCATACCTCACAATCTCTTTCTCAACTTGGAATTCCACAATGGTTGTATTGCGTCCATAACACCAGCAGAATCGCTCCTTCTACAGAAACTTTTCTCTCGTAAGCCTTACACTCCGACTGACATTTTTCTTGATTTTTCCTCTATCTTCGGTTATAATTTGTATAGGAGGAGTACATTGAGAATAAAGAGATTTTTAACAACCATCTTATTCATCTCGGTTATTTCTATAAATGCCGAAGCTGAGAGGATTGCTTATATTGCAGATTATGATAGTCTACAGATAGTTGATGTTACTGATCCACAGAACCCTTTCAGGCTTGGGGCCTGTAACATCCCCACCTTTGCCTTGATGGATGTTTTTGTAGTGGATACCTTTGCATATACAGTAGGCTGGAGTTCATATGGATATAATGGTGTGATGAAAGTCGTGAACGTTTCTGATCCAACAGCTCCCAGGATAGTTGCTGGATTGGATAATATAAGGGGAGACCCTCATGCGATATACGTATCAGGAAACTATGCCTATATAGCAGCCCTGGACTACGTTGTGCCACCATTGAGAGATAAGAGAATACCAGGCAAAGAGGATTTCAGTGTAAAGGTGGTAGTAGAAGGAGGTATAAGAATAATTGATATAAGTAACCCACTTAGTCCTGAAATTGTGGCGAGCTATGATACCCCTTATGAGGCGAGAGATATATTTGTAGTAGGAGATATCATATATGTTGCAGACTACTATCCATTAGAGATATACAGGCATATAAGTGCTGGGATTGAGGAAGAAGACGAGTCAAGAACGACAGATTATGCTTTAAGAGTCTGTCCCAACCCATTTAGTACAAACACTTTTATAAGTTATCACTCATCTTGTATCAGTAATCAACCAGTTACCTTGAGTATTTACGATATTTGTGGTTGTCTTGTATGTGACTTTCAAATCAATTCTTATAATTCAATTAAATCCACTATTTCGGTTTTATGGGATGGAAGAGACGATACAGGGTTACAACTATCACCAGGTGTATATTTCTGTAGATTACAGACCGGCAAAGAGATATTTACAAAAAAGGTTGTGAAGATAAGTATTGGATATAATACTCCTATGGCTAATTTGAGTAGTGTTGGTGTAAGTGAACCTTCTGCTTGTTATGAAGGTAACACTTCATTGCCTTATATTCTAGAATCGCACATAAAAGAAAATATAACATCTAGTCATCAATCCGACTCCATTGAATTTCTGGGTTCAGTAAATATGCCAGATTATGCCTGGGGAGTATATGTGCAGGACACAATCGCCTATGTAGCTGACAGAAATGCATTAGTGACAGTAAATGTGGCGAATTTTTCTTCTCCTCAACAACTTGGCATAATCGATCCTGATGTATATCCAACGGGGGTCACAGTGCTTGATACTCTTGCTTTCCCTAATCCTGATCTATGCCCGCGTTTTCCTGTAATATGCGTTACTGACCCCGCTTTACCTTATGTTACCGGGTGGTGCCACATCCCAGAGATGCAAGATGTTGAATCCAAAGGAATTCAAGTAATAGATACTCTTGTTTATCTACCTATGGCCAATGAAGGGTTAGTAATAATTAGTGTGAAATATCCTGATAGTCCAATAGTAGTTGGAGTTCATAATACCCCTCGTTTAGCGCTTGATCTTTTTGTAAGCGAAAGATAGCTGTTAGATCTGTAACCAATTAGAGAAAGGAGGGTAAAATGGCTTTAATTCACCCAAGATCTGAGTGGGCAGGTTTTATTTTCCTATTTTTCGGATGCATAGCGATGCTGACACCAGCAAGTTTAATTGCCGATGTTTTACTTCGGCATACAATGGAAAATTATCAAGGTGGACTAGATACATTGGGTTGGACTTGGACTGGGGATGTTGAAAGACGACCTGAGTCTGGCGAACAGTACCAGACTCAGGCACATGGAGCAAGAAGTCTTCGAATAAAGGATGATAATTCCTCTTCATATTCTAACGCCAGTCACGCATTTCCTACTATTGATCCTGGAGATGAATATATGGTAGAGTTCTATCTGTGGGTACCTACGGGTGTGTCTATAGATAATATGTACTTATATAAACCAGCTACTGAAGGCGATTCTGCCGATATTCAACTTCTCCTCCATAGTGTAAATGGACAGACCCTGACCGTACATGTCAGAGATAAAAATGGTATAGAGCCCTGTGGGGTCGGGCTGGAATCTGGAATTTAAAAAGGGAATATTCTAAGTATCAAGTTAATATATAATATCGTAATTTTGTGTTAGGTTATCCTCATACCTCACAATCTCTTTCTCAACTTGGAATTCCACAATGGTTGTATTGCGTCCATAACACCAGCAGAATCGCTCCTTCTACAGAAACTTTTCTCTCGTAAGCCTTACACTCCGACTGACATTTTTCTTGATTTTTCCTCTATCTTCGGTTATAATTTGTATAGGAGGAGTACATTGAGAATAAAGAGATTTTTAACAACCATCTTATTCATCTCGGTTATTTCTATAAATGCCGAAGCTGAGAGGATTGCTTATATTGCAGATTATGATAGTCTACAGATAGTTGATGTTACTGATCCACAGAACCCTTTCAGGCTTGGGGCCTGTAACATCCCCACCTTTGCCTTGATGGATGTTTTTGTAGTGGATACCTTTGCATATACAGTAGGCTGGAGTTCATATGGATATAATGGTGTGATGAAAGTCGTGAACGTTTCTGATCCAACAGCTCCCAGGATAGTTGCTGGATTGGATAATATAAGGGGAGACCCTCATGCGATATACGTATCAGGAAACTATGCCTATATAGCAGCCCTGGACTACGTTGTGCCACCATTGAGAGATAAGAGAATACCAGGCAAAGAGGATTTCAGTGTAAAGGTGGTAGTAGAAGGAGGTATAAGAATAATTGATATAAGTAACCCACTTAGTCCTGAAATTGTGGCGAGCTATGATACCCCTTATGAGGCGAGAGATATATTTGTAGTAGGAGATATCATATATGTTGCAGACTACTATCCATTAGAGATATACAGGCATATAAGTGCTGGGATTGAGGAAGAAGACGAGTCAAGAACGACAGATTATGCTTTAAGAGTCTGTCCCAACCCATTTAGTACAAACACTTTTATAAGTTATCACTCATCTTGTATCAGTAATCAACCAGTTACCTTGAGTATTTACGATATTTGTGGTTGTCTTGTATGTGACTTTCAAATCAATTCTTATAATTCAATTAAATCCACTATTTCGGTTTTATGGGATGGAAGAGACGATACAGGGTTACAACTATCACCAGGTGTATATTTCTGTAGATTACAGACCGGCAAAGAGATATTTACAAAAAAGGTTGTGAAGATAAGTATTGGATATAATACTCCTATGGCTAATTTGAGTAGTGTTAATGTAAATGAGCCTTCCGCTTGTTATGAAGGTAACGCTTCATTGCCTCATATGCTAGAATCACACATGAAAGAAACTATAACATCTAATCATCAATCCGACTCGATAGAAGTTCTTGGGACGGTAGACATGCCTCATTATGCATGGGGCGTATTTGTGCAGGATACAATCGCCTATGTAGCGGATAGAGGGGCTTTGGTTAGTGTTAATGTGTCAAATCCAATAGATCCTTGGATATTGAGTACTTTAGAAGATGGATCGCATTGTACGTGGGTAAATGCTCTTTCTGTAGCAGATACTTTTGCATATTTACATACGAACACAAAACTAGGGGTAGCAAGCATAAATAATCCTGTGACTCCTTATGTAGTTGGCTGGTGCTATATACCTAGTGGGGCTGGTGGAGAACCTAAAGGTATTGCTTTGGTAGATACAGTTTGTTATATGACTGGTTTCGACAAAGGACTGATTTTTGTAAATATAGCCAATTCAGGTTCTCCACAAGTCATTACCACGTATGATACACCAGGAAGGGCAATAGATCTTTTTATTAACCTTGAATAGAATCTTAAAAATTTAACTACAGGAGGTAAAAATGGCGAGATTTAATAAAAGTATGAGTAGGATGTTTATGCTGGCGTTAACATTGGTATTAATGGGAAGTTTGGCTTCGTCGAAAGCAAGCGCCGAAATCCTTTTAAGAAGAACTATCGAGGAGTATGAAGGCGTTGATCTGGATACACAGGGATGGACTCTTACAATTATTGGGAGTGGTTTAGCAGAGAAGGAAAAAGAATCAATCGATGAATACCAAACGCAAGCACATGGTGAATTTAGTCTTAGAATCTACGATTCTGACTCTTCTTCTTATGCCAATGCGAGGCGTGCGTTTCCCACAGTTGTTGGCAATGAGTATATGGTTGAATTCTATCTTTGGGTACCTACGGGTGCTTCTATAGATGATATGTATCTATATAAACCTACTATTGAAGGCGATTCTGCCGATATTCAACTTCTCCTCCATAGTGTAAATGAACAGACCTTGACCGTACATGTCAGAGATAAAAATGGTTTAGATACTTGTTCTATAGACAGCCTGGAGGTATGGCATA
>CAZRTU010000060.1:624-8563 GCA_964603075.1 uncultured bacterium | reverse complement strand
CATTTTTAAACCTTATTCTGATGGTAAAGCATATGTCATTAAAAATTGACAATGCTTGGTTACTAAAACTATTGTCTATCACTACAGCTTCTTTGGCCTTGTTCAAGTTAGGTACATATTTTATAAACCCAGTTTTACTTGGTTTTCTCCTCCTATTCGGTACTATGTTTGTTATGATCACGCTACTTCTAACGAGAAAAGATTTTGTTTTGCTAAAATCACTACCTACTTTACTTCTATTTCACAAATAGCTATGCTCTTATCTTCAATCACATTGCTTTTTTGTATAATCTCGGTCGAGCCTCACATCAGACACTGTTACAAAGAAGGGTCATTCATAAAAGAAAAAAATGGCTTTATTGAGATTTCATGTGATTATTACAAGCTTATTATCAAAAGCTTATGTACTATGGAAATTTACTCTACCGAAGATAATTTACTTTTAAACGGTTTTCCAAAATTTGTTGGTCATTATGGCGAATGTGAGACACAAAGTAGCAGTCACCAGGATATGCAAATTTATTTATGTGCTAATAGGATTATACTCTCCTACGTTGTGCATAACGAAGATACAGAGATAGAATTTATATACACTCTTAGAAAGGAAAGTCCTTATCTAAGGATTGATATTAAAGTAACGTATAATGAAACCACCTACCCACTTTTTGAGTATCTTTCTTTCAACATCCCCGCGAATGAAGGGAAAATTATGACACGAGATGAAAGATTGACCACTATAGACCGGGAAAATATATACGTGACAGACACATGGACTCCAAAAATCGCTCTTTTTGGTGAAGGCATTAATAGCGTGTCTTTTATTGGATATGACAATGCTCAGTCTATGGAATTAATTCCTGATTCGCAAAATACTGAAGTCAGGCTTATACTCGATGATGTTGTGAATCATCCTCACTTCTACTTCCCAATATACGGTGACTATAACACCAAAGTAGATCTGTCGAGAACAACAAGAGCCAAAGGAGACTCTGCAGAATATTTTATCCTCCTTTCTTTAGGGAGAGAGGAAAAAATAGTAGCGAAATTCAGGCAGCCTTTGGGTTATGAGGCTTCGTTAATATTCACGGAGCATACAGATGGATCTGATATTGCTACAACAAATGCAATCTCATTTGGAACTTCGGACACCCTCTCAGACCTCTATGGGAAAGTAGGTATAATTGGCAACGGGCTGACCTATACCAAGTCGGTCTGGATAGAAACTTCTAATGCCTATAACGGAAGCGATGGTTTGGATAATCCTTTATTCAAAGCCACCTGTGATAAACTTTATGAGGAGGGTGTTGAGATTATTCCTCATACCATCACAAACGAAACTGACACGAGAGAAGATGTAAATAATGGCCTTTCTTATCTCAAAAATTACTGCTCAAGGAATTGGATAGACCATAGTGGTGCATACAACCTTGAGGATCTTGCCCATTTCGGTTGGAACAGATTGAGTGAATACTATATTCTCGATATTATGGATAAATATAACTATAGTTATGCTTGGGCATACATTGATCTTAACGAATCAAAATACAATCCACCAAGAGATTCCATATGCTGGTCTACAGCAGATGACGCCAATCTCTTGATCCCTGGACAGACTGAATACCATCAGCCTCTGCTCTTCTACAACAACAACATTGATGACAACCCGGAAGATAAAAAGAAGATATATTTATGGACTACTGTAACTTGTTATAACCACGGAGACCTTGAAAAGTATTACACCCCAGAAAAACTTGAAAAATTAGTAGATGAGAGAGGTGTTCATATATCCCATCACTACTTTTCACTTCAAAAGACCAGAAAAGCTGCACCCCATTACCTCGTACCTTTTGATACAACCAGAAACTCACTCAACAATTCAACCTTTGAAGCAAGTGGTTGGGAGATTGATCCAATATTTAATGGTTATCTATCAAATATATCTTCCCTTAAAAGCGACGGTAGGTTATGGGTACCAACTCTTTCAAGCTTTGCAGACTACCTTATATCTGCTTCTCATGTAGAAATAATCCCACAAGACGATGGGCTTTACAGAATTTATTCGTCAGAGAGTATCGGTGGGTTCTCTTTAATTACAGAGAACGATGACATAAAGGATATTTACGTTGATGGTAATCCTGTTTCGGAGTCTAAGATTATTGATGATGACCTCTTATTCTGGTTTGATTTACAACCAGATAAAGCGCACACTCTCTATTTCGCTACATACGATGAGTATCCCAATACATATCTCTTAGAAACACCGGCTGACTATGTTCCCCCTGGCGAAGAAATCAGCTTTAGATGGGCTGGTACTGATAATAAAGACATACAACTACAGTTTAGTTACTCGCTGGATGGAGATACCTTCTCTATTTATACCGATACCTCTCAAATAAGCTATCAGGATTTCTCCGCAGGTCTCCACTGCTTCTCAGTGAGAGCAAAAGATTCCGATGGAAATATAGACCAATCACCATCTAAGAGATGCTTCATGGTTTCAGATTTAGAAGATTCTGAACTACCTTTGGTAAAAACCTTATCGCCATTCCCGAATCCTTTTGATCTGTCATATGCAGGGAGAGTCTCTATCTATGCACCAAATGCATTTGTTTCCGTTTACGATTTGGCAGGCAGGAGAGTAGGAGTTTTTAAGAGTGGTGGTAATTTTCAGATATGGGATGGCAGAGATATCGATGGAAAGATCCTCCCTTCTGGCAGTTATTTTTGCGTAGTGAAAAAGGAATCAATAATTGGTAGGTATAAAATCACTTTGATTAGATGAAGAGGAGAATAAGAAGATTGGGAAAGCCCTTTATACTAATCCTTGTATTTGTCAAGGCGGAGATTATATATAGAATCTTCGGGATCGATCATCTATCCAATTATATAAACGGGTTATCAAGACAGACAATAAGACATGTGCTGTCAAGATTTGGTGCAAAAATTGGTAATAAAGCCAGCATTTCCACAAAGATAGTGATTGACAATGCAGTGACAAATGACTATTCACACCTCGTTATAGGCAATAGGTGTTATATAGGTAAAAATGTCTTCTTCGACCTTGTAGAACCTGTTGTTATTGAAGATGAGGGTGTAATTTCTGCAAGGGTAACCTTCCTGACGCACTCCGATCCGGGTGAAAGGCTTCTCAGAAAATATTTTGATAGGAGTACTGGAGAGATTAGAGTTGGAAAGGGCGCATGGATTGGAGCCTGTGCGACTATAATGCCAGGCGTCACCATCGGGGAGGGTGCTGTTGTGGGGGCAAATGCCCTTGTGAATAAAGACATACCACCATATTCAGTCGCTGCGGGCGTACCCGCTAAAATTATCAGGAAATTGAACGAATGAAATTACAAATATGAAGGAAGCCCCAATGAAAATATGTTTCTTTGCAGAGGATACATGTATCCATACACAAAGATGGGTTAGATATCTGGCTCAAAAAGGATATGAGATACATCTCATAACTCCTGCATCGCCTGAAAATATTCGAACTGTTAACCTCAAAATCTACAAAATACCCTACTTCCACAGCTTCCATACAATTATTTTTCATATTGGTTATATAAAGTGGCTAATTCGCAAAATAAAACCTGAAATTATACACGGAATATACCTTATCAATTGCGCCTTTTATGCTTCCCTTACAGGATTTCATCCATTCATAGCCACAGCTTTAGGATCAGATGTCTTGGCTGACCCAGAAAGATCACCAAGACGCCGTGGGTTAATGAGATATACACTTAAGAGAGCCGACATCGTGACTATAGATGCAGACATAGTCAAAAGAAAGTTGGTTGATTTTAACTACCCGGTTCAGAAAATCAAAAAAGTCTTTTTTGGGGTTGATTCTTCACTACTCACAAAGTCCAAAAAAGATGGTGAGCCCCTAATACTAAGCTGTCGTATGCTAAAACCAAACTACAATGTGGATGTTATAATAGATGCTTTCCGGTTAGTCAATGACCGCTTACCATCAAGCAAACTCGTTGTGGTCGGCGATATATCCCAGAATCCCAATCTTTTATGTAACCATAGAAGTATAGAATTTCATTCACCTATGCCGCATAATGAACTTATGGATTTTATGACTGATTTCGAGATATTTGTCTCTGTACCCTCATCGGATGCATCATCTGTCTCCCTTCTGGAGGCGATGGCTCTTGGTCTATTTCCGATTGTCTCGGACATTCCGGCAAATCGTGAATGGATAAAAAATGGTTATAATGGTTTTCTCGTGCCTCCCAGAGAGCCATCTATTCTTGCAGACAGAATTATAGATGCAATTAAACAACCCAAATTCAGGAGTTCTGCTATTAAGATAAACAAACCCATCGTGAGAGAAAAGGCAATTTTCCAAGATAATATGCAAAAACTCGAGGATATTTATCACTATCTTGCAAAGAAATATGAAAAGTGAATTACCTCATATTGAAGGCGGAAAACCTGTAAGGACTCATTTTCTTCCTTTTGCGCCCCCGCTGATTGGGAAAGCGGAAATCAACGAGGTAATAGACACACTGAAGTCGGGTTGGATTACTACGGGACCCAAGGTCGAAAAATTTGAAAAGATGTTTGCAGAATATATAGACGGCAAATATACTGTTGCCCTTCACTCCTGTACAGCGGGCTTATTCCTCTCCTTACTCGCTCTAAAATTAGAAGAAGGTGATGAGGTAATTACTACACCCCTTACATTTGCGGCTACCTCGAACGTAATTCTTCATTGTCGCGCCACTCCTGTTTTCGCTGACATAGACCCATATACTTTGAATATAGACCCTCAAAAAATTGAGGAAAAAATTACAAAAAGGACAAGAGGAATTATGCCGGTACACTTTGGAGGAAGACCATGTGATATGGACAAGATAAAGGATATTGCAAAAAGCTACAAACTCTGGATCTTAGAGGATGCAGCCCATGCTGCTGGCACAATGTATAAAGGAAGATATATCGGTACTATTGGTGACATAACCTCTTTCAGTTTCCACGCAGTAAAAAATATGACCACTGCAGAAGGAGGAATGATCGTCACTAACAACAAAGATTGGGCAGATTTTATCAGGGTTGCAAGCCTTCATGGTATGAACAGAGATGCCTGGCGGAAAAAAAGGTCCTGGTTTTATGATATCTTATACCCGGGTTATAAATACAATATGACGGATATTCAGGCATCCATAGGAATTCATCAACTTAAGAAACTAGATAATTTTATCAAAAAAAGACAAAGATACGCAATGGTATACGATGAGAATTTCTCTCGTCTTGATGAGATTGAGATTCTCCCCACATGTGAATATGGCAGAAACACTTACCACCTGTATCTTATTAAACTCAACGTTGAAATGTTAAAGATAACAAGGGATGAATTTATTCATGCCCTGTTTGCAGAAAATATAAGTGCTAATGTCCACTATATACCTGTTTACTATCATACTTATTATAAGGACAAACCAGGATTCAAACATGGAGAATGTCCAGTTACTGAGGATACATACAGAAGGATAATCTCTCTGCCCATATACCCTAAGATGTCTATGAGAGACGTGGAGGATGTGGTTGCTGCGGTTAAAAAATTGGTTAGATATTACAAGAGATGAAAAAGATATTAAAAGGAACTCCAATATTTGACATTATCTTACTGAATGTGGGTATTCTCTTCAGTTTCTTACTCGAATTCGGTAAGATTATACCTTCTTATTACCCATTCTATGCAATTGGAAGCACTGCAGTCAGAATCGCCTTTTTGGCAATATTTGGTATCTACAGGATCACGATTAGATACACAGATACCTCAGATATACTGAACATCTTAAAAGCAATTACTGCAGGTTCAATCGTTTTGGGTGTATCCACATCAATATTGACAAAGAGCTTTCCTTATGTGCTTATAGTGAGTGAGTGGATGCTTGATGTAATATTACTGAGTGGATTTAGATTCTTCTTGCCGCAAATTTACAGGAGATTGAGATTGAAGGGAATTACTTCCAAGAGTACTCTAATAATCGGAGCGGGGGAGGCTGGAGAGATGGTTTTAAGGGAAATCAAATCTCACCCTGAATATGGATATTCTCCGGTGGGTTTTATAGATGACGACCCTAAAAAATTAAAAAGAACCGTTTCTGGCATAAAGGTCCTTGGAACAAGAAAAGACATCAATAGTATTGTTAAGTCTAAAGGCATAGAGCAGATTCTGATTTCCATACCTTCGGCTCCTGGATATACAATCCGTGATATAATCGAGAGATGTGCGCATACAAGATCGGCTTTCAAGATAGTTCCGGGAATAAGAGAAATAATCACTGGAGATGTTAAGATCAATCAGATAAAAGACATAGAACCAGATGATCTCCTGGGAAGACAGACTGTTTAGCTAAGCATAGAGGAAGTAGGCGGTTATCTAAGAGGAAAATCAGTTTTAATAACGGGTGCAGGAGGCTCTATTGGAAGAGAATTAGCGATACAGGTCTCAAAGGTTGATCCTGAGGTTCTTGTTTTATTCGGCAAAGGAGAGAACAGTATATACGAGACAAACCTAGCAATAGTTCCGAACACAAAGAGGGGAATCGCAATTGGAGATATCCGTGATAGAAATTGCATATCACAGGTTATTAGAGACTACAAACCTCAGGTTATATTCCATGCTGCTGCACATAAACATGTCTCTCTTATGGAGAAACTACCGGAAGAGGCGGTAAAGAACAATATATTGGGCACAAGAGTGGTGGCAGAAGAGGCAATAAAGAACGAGGTAGAGAGATTTATTATGATATCGACTGATAAGGCAGTGAATCCTATCTCTGTGATGGGAATGACCAAGAAAATTGCCGAACTTCTAATTCGGAGTCTTTCGATGGAAAACCATGGTACAAGCTTAGCAACGGTAAGATTCGGTAATGTGATCGGTTCAAGGGGTAGTGTGGTTCCTCTCTTTAAAAGACAGATTGCATCCAGAGGTCCTGTGACAGTGACTCATCCAGATGCCACTCGATATTTTATGAGTATCGGTGAGGCGACACTTCTTGTAATACAAGCAGGTAATATTACGAAGGGAGGTGAGACATTTATTCTCGATATGGGCGAACCGCTTAAGATCCATACTCTTGCAAGAGACCTAATAATTCTCTCTGGATACGAGCCCAATGTAGACATTGAAATCAAGTATATTGGCCTTTTATCTGGAGAGAAATTATCCGAAGAACTCTTGACCGAGATGGAGAGGCAAAATGCCGTGAAATATGATCACCTCTGGATCGTGCCAAAGAATAATGAAATTCCTGAAAATTTTAAAGAAACACTGAAAACCATAGAACTCCTTTCAAAGGAGGGAGACAGACAAAAATTATTAGAACTCCTAAGATCAGTTACAAAACCTGAATAAGAAGGAACCTGCAATTAACTATGAAGGGTAAAATCCTAATGATTGCATATTATTTCCCGCCTGTAGGTGGAGGGGGAGTACAAAGAACTTCAAAATTTGTAAAATACCTTAAGGAATTTGGATGGGAGCCTATAGTTTTGACTGTAAAGGAGGAGATTTATAGAAAGACAGGTCGACAGTTAGACCTGAGTATGTTTGAAGATATACCTAAAGGCACTCATGTAGCAAGAACATATTGTGCTGATTTGGGAAATATCTCTAAAAGAGTGAAGAAAAAAACCAAATCAAATTCACCAATTACGTTTATTAAGTCTTTGATAAATAAAGTTGCTGGTCTGCTGATAAATCCTGACTCCCAAATGTTCTGGATACCTTCGGCAACACTGGTAGGACTCGGGTTGATTAAAAAATACAAAATAGATGTTATCTATTCAACCGGCAATCCCTGGTCTGACCACATCATAGGAGCAATCTTAAGGAAGCTAACTAGAGTTCCATGGATAGCAGATTACCGAGACCCCTGGAATCTTAATCCCTACATAACACTTTCCTCTA
>CAZRTU010000060.1:0-614 GCA_964603075.1 uncultured bacterium | reverse complement strand
TAAGATTAGAAAGAACATACAGATGTTTCTCGAGGCAAAGGTAATCGAGCTGGCAAATAAAGTCGTCTTCACAACAGATAGAATGAGGATGGACTACGAAAGGGTTTTTGGTAATGGTAAATTTTTAACAATCCTAAATGGATTTGACCCCGATGATTTTCAATCAGTAAATCCAAAAAAATTCCCTAAGTTTACTCTTCTCTATGCGGGAAATATGCAACCATACAGAGGGCCTTATTATTTCGTCTGTGCTTTATCGAATTGGCTAAAAAGAAATCCGAAGGCAAGAGAAGAGATAATGGTCAATATACTTGGAAGAAGTGACCAAGAAGCCAAGGCGATAATAGATAGCAAAGACCTTCAGAATCTCGTTAATTTTTATGGATATCAACCTCATAAAAAGAGCATCTCCTATCTAATGGGAACTAACGTAGCCCTTTCTATAGTAGATGAAGGTGGAGAATCGATAATCCCGGGTAAGATATACGAATATTTTGCATCGGGAAAACCCATACTTGCTCTCGTCCCTTCATCTGGAAGTGCTGCCGATATCCTGAGAAAGGAAGGCAGAGGAGAGTATATAGCAGATCCAAGGGACCTGGAAGCTATCCAAG
>CAZRTU010000059.1:6148-8633 GCA_964603075.1 uncultured bacterium | reverse complement strand
GTTCAGGTATCTAATATACCCCATTCTTATCCTGATACTTTCATGTAGTAGGTCTCCCCATTATAATAGATGGGAGGTTGGAAATTGGGCTGTCTACAGGATAGGAGAAGAAACGCTTCTCTACACAGTGATGGAAACTAAAGGTGAGGAGAGATTCAGACTGGAGATCAAGGGCATCGGATTTTGTATAAACTCTGAAGTGGAAACCGGTGAGATAATAGATATTTATGGCACTGATAGTATTTCTATTGATATTGGTAATATAGTCTTGGATTTAGGGGAAAAAGCCATACAGATAACTGACACCATATTAGGGGGAAAAAGGATCGTTATGGAAAGACTTAACGACTCTCTGTGGATATCTCCCCAGGTACCCATATTTGGCATAGTCACCTTTGGAGAAATACAATTGATCGACTTCGGTTATAGAAATCCCGCCCCTCTAAATAAATACCTTCCAGCAGAGGCATCCTGAAACCACTATTTATGCCCTTCCTTGACCATCCACAAATAGGGTGGGAATCCGCGCAGCATCGAAGAGTCAGGTTGCTCAGAAACGAAAAATTACGATTTTCAGAAGATTGTCACCTGCTTCTGTCTGCCTTATTAAAAAATTGTTGACAAACCCAAAAAATTATGTTATACTACACTTATGAGAGTAAGCATAAACTGGCTTAAAGAGTATGTAGAAACAGGAGACGATATCAGCCAGATATCTAAGCTCCTGTCAGGCATTGGATTAGAGGTAGAAGAGGTATCAAAGACCGGTAGTGATACAATAATTGATATTGAGGTTACACCTCAAAGACCCGACCTGCTCGGGATGTGGGGTATTGCGAGAGAATTATCCATATTCACCAACAAGAAACTGAAACCACCTGAGTATAAGGTATACACAGATACCGCAGAAAACATCTCAGTGGATATAGATGACTCCAGCTTATGTGGTAGATATTCTTGTGGTGTAATCATAAATATACAGGGAGGAGAAACACCAGAATGGATAAAGGAAAGACTTGTTGCTATGGGCACTATACCCCAGGATAACATCGTGGATATAGGGAACTATGTAATGTACGAAACAGGTCAGCCGATCCATATATTTGATCTGGATAAGATAAGCGGCCATATTAATGTAAGAAAATCCAGAACAGGAGATTATATAACGACACTAGATAATATTCATAGGGAAATTTCAAAGGATGTCCTACTAATATGTGATGAGAAATTACCGATTGCAATAGCTGGGATTATGGGAGGCAAAGACTCTATGGTCACCTCCAACACCCGTAATCTCCTGGTGGAAAGTGCCTACTTTAATCCTTTAATAATAAGGAAAGGAGGTAAAAAACTCGGAATCTCGACTGAGGCATCATACAGATTTGAACGGGGCGGTGATATTGAAATAACATCTATAGCTCTATACAGGGTTATGACCCTATTGCAGGAACTTTACGGAGCCGAATCCGGGGGAATCGTGGATGAGTACAGGGACAGATTCGAATCCAGAGAGATAAAGATATCTTCAGAATATGCAACTCGTGTATTAGGCGCACCCTTATCAAAAGAGGAAATTAATACCTGTATAGGAAAACTTGGCTTTAATATTCAGAACAGTAAAGTAAAAATTCCGTCCTACAGGGGGGATATATCGAGCGAAATAGATCTGATAGAGGAGATAGCAAGGCTGATTGGTTATGATAATTTTCAGCCCCAAATTCCCTCCTCTTACTTGGTAGATAAGAAAATTACTCTTGTGAACACAATAAAAAACGCCTTGGTAACACTTGGACTCAATGAGGTCTACACAATGCCTCTAGTAACAGACGGTAATATAAGGATAAAAAACTATATGAGAGACGATATGTGTTCTCTAAGGTCCAATATAACCCAAGGACTTCTCTTGGTAGTTAGCAACAATAACTCATATGGAATGACGGACCTCCGTATCTTTGAGATAGGAAGAGTTTTTAATCCTGTGGATGAAAAACCCGAGCGTATCGTACTTTCAATCCTAATTACGGGTGAAAGGTCGAGAAAACCGTTGTGGTCAGATGCTGAGCTCGATTTTCCTGACATTAAGGGGATACTGGAAGGATTGTTTGAGATACTCAACATCGAGGAATGGGATCTGACTTATACGTCAACCGATAATTATGAAACCGGTTGTGTCATAAACATAGGGAAGGAGATCGTAGGATTCATGGGCAGCTTTAAACACGACATATTAAAAAAATACAACGTCAATTCTCCTTCATATGGCATTGATATCGATATCGATAAGCTCATACCATCCCGCCTTGAAAGATATAATCCAATATCCCGTTTCCCAGGCGTCGAGAGAGATATATCAGTTATTGTCCGTAATGATATAAGCGCTGCCTCTATCATCGAGTTTGTAAAGAAAAGAAGTCCGCAAATACTGGAGGATTTATCAGTTTTTGATTATTATAACGGCGAAGATATACCCTCAGACAAAGTTGCA
>CAZRTU010000059.1:0-6138 GCA_964603075.1 uncultured bacterium | reverse complement strand
GACCGTACGTTGAAGAAGTCTGAGGTGGATTCTATAGTCTCATCGATAACAAACGACCTTATCGGAGAGTATCAAGCTTCACTGAGGTATAGCTGAAAGTTGATTGCATAGCCATGGATTTGCAGGATGAAATATTTAAAGTTGGAAGGGTCGTCAATGAACTTACTGAAAAAAACAAACAGCTCAACAAAAAGAATCAGAGACTGGTGAAAAAGGAAAATGAGACACTACAAAAACTAAAGAACCTGTTAGAAAGCATTGATAACCTTTTAAGCACACAGGGAAAAATCTTCAATAAATGAAGAAAAAGGTCAAAATAACAATATTCAACAGAGAGTACGAGCTTGATTACCAGCACGAACACAAGGAAGGGGATGAAGATTACGTAAAAGAAGTCGCCAACTACGTGAACAAGAAATATAAAGAAATTAGTAGCTTGAGTAAATTACAATCTCTTCCTGATATAGCTCTCCTTGTCTCAATGGATCTGGCAGATGAACTAATTGAGGAAAGGAAAAAAAATGGAGAGCTTAAAAAGATTATAGAGGAAGGAATCCTACATCTGGAAAAGATAAGAAAGGGTTCCCTGTCGTGCTCGTGATGGCATGCAAATCCTGAGCTAACAACAATATCTTGGGGGTCCACTTTTTCTCGTTTTATGAGAAAAGGGATACCCACCTGAGAACAGAGTTCATAGGATGAAGTGCCACACGGCAATTGACGGAGAACCCTTTTTAGATTAAATTATATAGATGTCAGTAAAAAAATAAAAAACAATCGATATAAATAGGAGGGTTTATGTTATCTTCCATAATGGAAGTGGTAATCGCAATCGTATCCATAATAATTGGTATAGTCATTGGCTTCTTTATCTCAAAAATCGCCTCTAAGAGAAGGATAATGGAGATCGAAAAAGAAGCTGAGAGAATAATCAAGAAGGCTGAGAAAGAGGCTGAGAGCTACAGACGAGTTGCTGAACTTGATGTAAGAGCCGAATGGACCAAAAAGAGAACAGAGTTTGAGCAGGCAACCAGTGAAAAAAGAAAGGAGTTGGAGCGGAGGGTTCGTATACTTGAAGAGAAGGAAAAAAACACGGAGCGCAGAGGAGATCTTATAAGAAAAAAGGAAAGGGATCTTGAGACTCGAGAAAAGGCGATCAAGAACAACGAAAACCAGCTGTCCAATGCGCAACAGCAACTTGATAGGTCCCTAAAAGAGGTTACAGCGAAGCTTGAGAGCATATCGCATATGACCAAGGAAGAGGCGAAAAAGATATTAATTGCGAGTCTCGAAGAAGAGGCAAGACTCGAAGCAATGCATAAGATATACGAGATCAAAGAGAAGGCAAACAGAGAGTCGGAGAAGGAGGCAAAGAAGATAATTACACTCGCCATTCAAAGATATGCACAATCAAGAACAATAGAATCCACTATAACGACAGTGGACCTTCCTTCGGATGAGGTTAAGGGCAGACTCATAGGTAGAGAGGGAAGAAATATTAAGGCTTTTGAGGTAACTACTGGTGTCGATCTCCTTATAGATGATACACCCGAGGTCGTGACAATCTCTTCTTTCGACCCAATCAAAAGGGAAGTAGCAAGAATATCACTGGAAAAGCTGATAACCGACGGGAGAATACATCCCGCCAGAATAGAGGAGGTAATTGATGAATCAAAAAAGGAGATAGAAGCCTATCTGAAGAAGGTTGGGGAAGAGACTGTAATCGAAATGGGTATAAAGGGTCTCTCAAGCGAATTAGTCAAACTTCTCGGTAAATTAAAGTTTAGAACGAGCTATGGGCAGAACGTTTTGGAACATTCGAAGGAGGTCGCCAATCTCGCCTCCCTGATGGCACAGGAACTGGGTTTTGATTCCGAACTTGCAAAAAGATCCGGACTTCTCCACGACATCGGTAAGGCAGTAAGTCAGGATACAACCGGAACACATCAGGAAATAGGCGCCGAAATAGCAAAGAGGAATGGTGAACGTGAGGAGGTCGTAAAGGCTATCCTTTCTCACCACGACTCTGTGGAGTATCTGACACCAATTGCTGTCCTAATCGAAGCCGCCGATGCAATATCTGGAGCAAGACCTGGTGCCAGGAGAGAAACCTTCGAGGCATATGTAGAGAGACTTGAAAAACTAGAAGAGGTTGCCCTCGGTTTCAATGGAGTAGATAAAGCTTATGCAATCCAAGCGGGCAGAGAAATCCGGGTTATTGTTCAACCGCAAGACATCAAAGATGAGGAAGTACAGGACATTGCTGACAGGATAGCCAAAAAAATAGAGGAAGAACTGAAATACCCTGGGCAGATAAAGGTTACAGTTGTGAGGGAGAAACGAGCCGTCCAATTCGCCAAATAAACTCTGGTTTTCTATAGTAAATATTTAATTTATTGCTTATTTTACCCTACACGCCAGAGAGTTAATCTGCCAACTCCTGAAACCCTAAGGGTTATAACATAATGAAAATTCTATTCATAGGTGACATATATGGAAGACCCGGAAGAGTGATATGTTCCAAGATCCTCCCAAAGATCAAACGTCAGCATAAAATTGAATTCACCATCGCCAACGGTGAAAACTCTGCTGGTGGCTTCGGAATAACTCTACCCGTTCTAAATGAACTGAAGCTGATCGGCATAGATTGTTTGACAAGCGGCAATCACCTCTGGGATCAGAAGGAGATAATACCCTATCTTGAGGCAGGAAATACCGACATTCTTCGTCCTATAAATTATCCTGAGGGGGTACCGGGATTAGGTTCACATATATACGGGAAAATTGCTGTGCTAAATCTACTTGGTAGGACATTTATAAATTCAAACATAGATTGTCCATTTAGAACAGGACTCAGAGAAATTCAGAATTTACGCAAGAAGACCAGGATAATTCTTGTAGACTTCCATGCAGAAACAACAGCAGAAAAGCAGGCTTTTGCATTCTGGATTGACGGAAAGGTATCTGCTGTCGTTGGCACACATACACATGTCCAGACATCGGACGAAAGAATTCTTCCCTCTGGCACAGCGTTCATAACAGACGTGGGCATGACAGGTCCGTTTAATTCAGTAATTGGAGCAAGGACAAAGGAGTCCATCGAGAGGTTCTTATATGGCATACATACAAGATTAAAGATAGCGAAAGAGGGGAGTAGATTTAATGGAGTAGTTATCGATGTCGATGAAGGAACTGGTAAGGCAATATCAATCGAGAGGCTGAACTTCCCAGTCGATTAGATAATAATCTTCTCGATCTCGAATCCCTGATCTCTTCTATCTCCCTCTCTCTACCTCTGAGAAGAAAAATATTTAGAACGAATTATCTTTCTTCTGCTGCGTTAATATTGCAGTGATATTATATACCGTCAAATACGGGGGACACATGAAGATAAAGCATCACGACGATATAAATTCAGAGGATGTCAAAGAAGAGGGAGCTAAAGGAGTAAAGGTAAGGTGGGTAATTAGCGAGAAAGACGGCGCACCGAATTTCTCAATGAGGGTCTTTGAGATAGAACCAGGAGGAAATACACCATATCACTCACATCCACATGAGCACGAAGTATTTATCCTGGAGGGGAAGGGGACTCTTAGATTCGAGGAGAATGAGCACCCGTTTAAAGAGGGTTATGTAATTTTTATAGACCCGGGTAAGAAACACGGGTTTTACAACTCTGGAAATTCAATACTCAAACTCATCTGCCTTATACCACACTAACATGGCATCCATTGGTATAAGCTGGATGTAACAAAGCGATTTCAGTTTAAAAACTTGATAAACTTCTTAAATTCCTCTATCTATGTACGACATTATAGTCATTGGTGCGGGGCATGCAGGCATTGAGGCGTCACTTGCTGCCCACAGAATGGGCTGTAAGACCCTGCTGATTACAGGAAATAAAGAGAAGATAGGTGAACTACCGTGTAATCCCGCAATTGGTGGCATAGGTAAAAGCCAATTAGTCTTCGAAATAGACTCGCTTGGAGGTATTCAGGGTTGGGTAACTGATAGATGTGGCCTGCACTTCAAGATGTTGAATCGCAGTAAGGGTCCAGCAGTATGGTCACTGAGGGCGCAGGTTGACAGGTTGGCATATAAGAAGACCATGAAAGAGATCCTTAAGGATTCTGGACTCCATATCCTTGAAGAACTGGCTCTTGAGATTCTTACAGACGACGGAAAGGTAAAAGGCATCAAGACATCAAAAGGAGTACATCTTGCCAAAGCCGTCGTACTTACTACGGGAACTTTTCTCGCCGGTGTGATACACATCGGTCTCCAAAATTTCCCCGCTGGCAGATATGGGGAACCTCCAGCAAATGAACTCTCAGATTCTCTCAAGAGTTTAGGTTTGCAGTTGGGAAGGTTGAAGACGGGAACCTCTGCAAGGGTGAGAAAGGATTCTGTTGACACGAAAGCAATGAAGATACAGGAACCTGATAAGCACCCTCTACATTTTTCACACCGAACCCAAAATTTTGACCCACCCAGTCTACCCTGTTACATGACTCGAACCTCAGAGAAGACCCACAAGATTATATATGATAATCTACATCTTTCTCCCTGGATAAAAGGAAATATAAAGGCAACAGGAGTAAGGTACTGCCCATCTATAGAGGATAAACTTACTAAATTTCCAGAAAATAAGTCACACCACGTCTTTGTTGAACCAGATGGAATGCATAGCCAAATCTACTATCTCGGTGGTGTTTCAACCTCCCTACCTCAGGAGGTACAACTTGATTTCCTTCATACAATACCCGGTTTAGAGGAAGCCGAGATCATCCAACCAGGCTATGCTATAGAATACGATTTTGTATTACCAACACAGCTCTATCACACACTGGAGACTAAATCTGTAGAAAATCTATTCCTTGCAGGTCAAATAAATGGAACTTCAGGTTACGAGGAAGCTGCAGCCCAGGGCATTATAGCGGGTATCAACGCTACGCTGAAGCTAAGGGGGGAAGATCCTTTCATACTTCCTCGTTCCTCGGCTTACATAGGTGTTCTAATTGACGACCTCGTTACAAAGGGCACAGAAGAACCATATAGAATGTTCACCTCGCGTGTAGAGCACAGACTCATCCTGAGGCAGGATAACGCAGCCGATCGTCTGATGCATTATGGCAGGAGATTCGGATTAATAAGTAATTCAACGTACAAGAGAGTTACAGAAATAATCCAGAATGTTAATAGAGTAAAAGAAAGGTTGAAGAATACATATCTGAGTGAGAAGGACGTGATTAAATTCAAAAATGTAGAACCCGGCACCAGTCTATTCAAACTCCTTAAACGCCCTGAGATTAATTTTAAGGAAGTAGTTAGATTCACAGAAAAAACACCCGATGAAGTTGCAGAAAAAGTAGAGATTCTGGCGAAATACGACGGGTACATTCAGAAGGAGGAAGAGAGAATAAGAAACTATCTCGAGCTTGAAAACACAAAAATCCCGAAGGATTTTGACTACTCTGTTGTCGATTCTATCTCAAACGAAACCAAGGATAAACTTTCAAAGATCCGTCCTATCACACTGGGACAGGCGAGCAGAATACCCGGAATTAGACCGAATGACATCATACTGCTCTCAATATGGATAAGGAGAAAAGAGAAACACAAGTCAGACCGAAGACAAAAGACATAAGACCGAGGACAAACGACCAGAAGAACTATCTTGGGAAGTTGTGATGTTATATCCGGGCATCGAAAGAATCAGGATTCAAGGTTTAATAATAAAAATTTTCTTTTTTCGTCGTGTCATCACCATTCTTCGGCATTCTGAAAGTCTCATACTTTTATTTCTATTTTAGTCTATGGTCTTAGTTCTTATGTCTTCCAAGGTGGGAGGAGATTATGCTCGACGAAACAAAAATCTCGAAGGCAATCGTTGAGACATACATGAAGAAATTTAGCGATTCCTTAAATAGTGATGTCGTCATAGTAGGTGCGGGCCCATCGGGATTAACAGCTGGGTATTATCTAAAAAAACATAGACCTGAACTCAAGGTCACTCTCTTTGAACGAAAACTATCTGTCGGAGGCGGGATGTGGGGTGGCGGGATGATGATGAACGAGATAGTTGTCCAGAAAGAAGGTAAGGAGATGCTGGAAGAACTTGGTATAGATTATGTGGTC